>CAYSEK010000012.1:0-2982 GCA_964430255.1 uncultured Candidatus Saccharibacteria bacterium | reverse complement strand
CACACAATTTTTAAAATTGGTTTTGTAATTGTGCACGTGGCGATGTAGAATAATACAATGGTTACACCTGAGTTAAAAAAATATATTGAAGATGCCGATGTTGCGGGATTGAGCGAGGAGGAGATAATCGTAAATCTATTGAATGCCGGATGGGACGCAGAAGATGTCGACAGTGCAGTGAAAGAGGTTGAACCAAAAGAAATTATTCGTAAGCCCAAGAAAAGTAAACACTTAAAACCTAGTGTAATTGTTCCGTATGTGTTAATTGCAATAGGAGTGTTGTTAGTCTTAAGTACACTATACATGAGTCGCTCTTTCTTGAAAGAGATGGATAATTATTTTGCGTTAAGTGGCAACACGGCAAGTGTTAGTGGTGCATTACTCGGTCAAATGCATAGTAACTTAGAAAACAATGAAAGTACTTTATTGTTCGTAGGTGATATTATGCTTTCCGAAAATAGGGGTGTAGGAAAGCAGATAAAAAAATATCAAGACGTCAGATATCCATTTTTAAAGATTGCAGATAAATTAAGATCTGCGGATCTTGCATTTGGAAACCTGGAAGGTCCTATTTCTTCTCGTGGGAGAGACACTGGTGGTAGGTATTCTTTTCGTGCAGACCCAAAGGTTGCTAAAGGGTTAAAGTTTGCCGGATTTGACGTGATATCTATTGCGAATAATCATATATTTGATTGGGGAGAGGAGGCTTTTAATGACACATTGTCAGTTTTAAGATCAGTGGGTATCGATGCCGTCGGTGGAGGTGTAAATTATACAAAAGCGAATGTTCCGATAATTAAAGATGTTAACGGAGTAAAGATTGCTTTTTTGGCATATAGTACGATTGATTATGATATAAATTCTTTTAATGCAGAAGGTAATATCCCAGGAAAGAGTTTTTTTGATTTAGAAAATACGAAGAGAACTGTAAAAAGGATAAAAGAGTTAGGTCTTGCTGATATTGTCGCAGTGTCTTTTCATTGGGGAGAAGAATACAAAACACGATCAAACACAGGACAGCAGAGTATTGCACGGACTTTGGTTGAGTTAGGTGCAGATTTAATAATAGGGCACCATCCTCACGTCGTTCAAGAAATAGAAAGATATAAAAATGGCTGGATAGTGTATAGTCTGGGGAATTTTGTATTTGATCAAAGTTTTTCAGAGGAAACAATGCGCGGTTTAATGGTTGAGATAAAGGTTGATAATAAAAGTAAAACTATTTCAAGTATTGTTCCAATGGATATTGAAATATCAGAAACATTCCAGCCGAAAGTCTTGTAAAAAAATTATGAGTATAAATAAAGATAACAATAAATTGCATGTTGCAGTTGTGATGTTGTTGTTTTTTGTGATTTTAACACCTTTTTTGTTTATTGATATTTCTACAGTGATGTTTGCGGAATACATTGAAACGGGGAATTGGATTGGACATGTAGTTTATATTTTGTTATTGATTGTTTCTGTAGTAGTGGCTCCGTTTACAATGCCTTTGTTTTTTATTTCAGGTGGTATTTTTGGACCGCAAGTCGCTACAATTTATAATGTGATAGGTTGGAGTATCGGTGCAATCGTTGCATTTTTGATTGCCAGATATTTTAATAAAGGCATTTTTTCTCAGTTCGTCTTGTTTAAAAAAATAAAAATATATGAACAAAATATACCTCCAAATACAGAGTTTCTAAGTATTGTTTTACTTAGAATGATACTCCCAGTCGATATTCTTAGTTATACTCTTGGTTTTTTCAGTAATATTTCATTTGTTAGATACGTACTGTCTACTGTAGTAGGAATAATTCCATTTGCGGTTATCTTTGCGTATGGAGGCAGTGCGCTTTTTAGTGGGGAATATATAATATTTACAGTGGTGGCTTTGATTGTACTAATTTTTTCTGGTATTGGTATCGTGTATCTTAGAAAATAAAAGTTTACCTGCCTTGACAAGTAGGTTATAATTTGATATAGTTAGAATGTTATTAAGATAATCTTAATAACATTCTATATAAATATTTTGTATAGAATAATTTTTTAAAAGGAGAAAAGAAATGACTGAAGAAGATATGGGTAAATTACTTGTTCTTGCACTGAAGAACAAGATCAAAAAAAAGAAAATGTGTCTTTCTACTGATCTAAAGGAAGAGGTAGAAAATATCGCCGTAGGTGTTGGCATTAGCCAAAATGATGCTTTTGAAATAGTAAAAGTCTTGTTGCGTCAACGGATTGATGAAATTTTTAGTTAAGATAAAATTAAAAAGTAGGTCTACTTTTTAACCAGTGTAGCCAAGCCCCGCTATAAAACAGCGGGGTTTTTATTAGTAATAAAAGAGCAAATAATGATAGGGTAAAGCGAAGTGGATTTACTTGTTTTGTAAAAGTTTTCATATTTATACTATTTCTGTTACAATTATTCGTATTGTAAATAATTTTTATAAATAAATATATGATAAAAGATTTTTTGATGAAAAAAATGATAAAGTCTCAAATGAAAGACATGCCCGAGGCGGAGCAGGAAAAAATGATAAAATTAGTAACGGAAAACCCAGAACTTTTTCAAAAAATTGCCCTTGAAACAAAAGCTAAAATGAAAGAAGGGAAAGACCAAATGGCAGCAGCTATGGAAGTGATGCAGGCGCACCAAGAGGAACTGAAAAAGATTATGTAACTTAGAAAAGGTCGGTCTTTTTTAACCTTTTTAATTAATAGAAAAATATAATTGTTTGACTTGTTAGAATTTTTTGTTTAATATCTTGCATAGACTCTCAATATGTTTAGGAGGATATAGAGATGAAGAATATTAAACCATTTTTTCTTTTTTTGAAAGACTTGTTGGAGTGGTTGTTGTATCCAAATTGTTTTGGCATATATGAACGGAACGATGCTAAAGAATTATGGTGTGAACATTTTGGACACAACGAGCGTAATCATCTTTTTCGTGATGTTCGTGTTTCTGATGAAAAAGTGATGCATGAACATGGATTTGCC
>CAYSEK010000011.1:14395-15623 GCA_964430255.1 uncultured Candidatus Saccharibacteria bacterium | reverse complement strand
GAACTGGTACAACATTATCCTCCGGCAACATAGGCATCGGCACCACCTCCCCATATGCCAAGCTCTCCGTAGTTGGTGAGACAGTAGCGGAGTATTTCACCGCGACGAGTACGAGTGCAGTAAGCACTTTTAGAGGGGATGTTGATATAAACGGGAAAATAACTCTGGGTTCTCAGGCTGTATTTGGTGGAAGTACAGGTTCCTCTATTTTTAATATTGATGAAACAATTTCTGTGTCAGATGGTGTTTTAACAAGAGGACAAGAGCTTAATTTTGATGTGAGTGGTGTCGCAAATAATTCTAGTCAAGGCATAAGGTCTATCGATATTAATACAATACTAACAGGAACTTATGATATGGGTACAATCGCAGGGAGTTATAGCAATGTGTATAACGACAGTACCTCAGGTGATATAACCCACTTAATCGGTACTGTAGGAAGATCATACAATAGAAGTACTGGAACAGCCGTAGGTTCATATGGTATTTATGGAGAATTTGAAAATGTCGGCGTTGGTACAACAACAGAAGGCGCTGCTCTTTTTGGGGCATCTCCGACCATAAGTGCTGGCACAACGACAAATGCTTATGGATTAAAGATTGGTGGAATTTCTACATCAGGTACAGGCGCTATAACAAATATCTATGCTGGTCGTTTTCCTGCAGCAAGTAGTGGAAGTAATAATAATATTTCCTTACTTTTAGGATCAGCTCCCTCTGGACCCGTTAATTCTTCAATTTATATAAGCAGTGGGATGAATGATTCTACGTTTAGAAGCGGTTTAATTGTTAACCCTAATTATTCAGAAACCAGTGGAACCAAGACTGCTCTGACAGTACAACCAGTTCAACAAAATGAGTCTTCTGGAGCATTAAGAGGAGCTTTTATCGAAGGGGTAAACAATGCAACATCTGCTGAGGGTACATTAGCTTTATTAACCGGAGCTGAATTCCAAGCACGGAACGGTAATACTGGTCCTGTTACCAATGCTTATTCCATAAGATCAAAAATAAACAATGCTAGCACTGGGACAATAACAAACGCTTATGGACTTGAGGTTCGGGATATGACTAACTCTGGCACAATAACAAGCACATACGGTCTGTACATAGGTGACATTACAGCAGGTACTCAAACAAACACACCGTATTCATTTTATTCTTCTGATTCTGGTACATATAATTATTTTGCCGGCAACGTCGGCATCGGCACCACCTCCCCATACGC
>CAYSEK010000011.1:0-14295 GCA_964430255.1 uncultured Candidatus Saccharibacteria bacterium | reverse complement strand
GTACATATAATTATTTTGCCGGCAACGTCGGCATCGGCACCACCTCCCCATACGCAAAACTCTCCGTTGTGGGTGAAACAGTAGCGGAGTATTTCACCGCGACTAGCACGACAGCAACAAGTACGTTTGGGGGAGGGTTGGTTGTTAGCTTCGGAGGACTGAATGGTTCAACAGCTAATCCATCACTTGCATTCGGAGACGGCAATACAGGATTCTATGAATCTGCGGATAATGTTTTAAATCTAGCTATCGGAGGTTCAACAAAATGGCGATTTAATACAAATGGTTTATTTTATGTTTCAAGTGCAAATGGAGCTGAAATACGCACAGAAGCATCATCAGCAACTAACCCTGTATTTATACCAGATCGTGCCGATGCAACTGCTGGACTAGGTGGAACTGGAGGAGGTGTATCACTTATAACAGGTGGAATTGAGGCATTAAAAATAGATGCAAGTCAAAACGTCGGCATTGGCACTACCTCTCCATACGCCAAACTCTCTGTGGTAGGTGAAACAGTTGCGGAGTACTTCACCGCGACGAGTACGACCGTAACGAGTACGTTTGGGGCGGGACTGACTCTCTCACAAACACCAGGAGATTACAGAGCAGTTCCTACTCTTGCCTTTGGTGATGGCGATTCGGGATTTTATGAAACATCTGATGATGTTATAAATTTGTCTTTAAATAATACGAGGGCATGGGTGTTTTCTAATTCGGGCTTAGGTTATAATTCTGTCAATGCTGGATCTTTGCTTAATGGAGTACCATCTGCAACATCACCAGGTATTGGTTTTTCAGGGGATAGTAACACCGGATTAGGTACAGCAGTAGCAGATACATTATCTCTTATCGCAGGAGGTGTGAATGTTGCAAATGCTTTAAGTACTGGTAATTTTGGCATCGGTACTACTTCTCCATACGCCAAGCTCTCTGTCGTCGGCGAGACGGTGGCGGAGTATTTCACCGCGACAAGCACAATTGCGACGAGTACTTTTGCCGGCGCGATGAGGGTTGGTACAACTACAACAACAAGCAGTGCTAAATTAACAATAAGTCAAACTGACGACGATAACGGAGTAAGAATATATGGATGGGATGACAAGTCTGATAATTATGCAGATTTATATGTAAATGAATATGGTAATTTTATTATAGATGGTAGTCATGGTTTAACAAATTTCAGAAATAGTCTGCGAGTAGATGATTCCAAAACAGTTACTCTTGGTAGTGGTTCAGATTATAGATTAAGTTATGAGAACGGAACAACGCAATTACAATTGAAAACAACTGACATGGATGGTGCTGGTACAGATGGGAATATATGGGAAATACAAGACGGAACAGATGATATTAATTTTATAGGCAACGTCGGCATTGGCACAACCTCTCCATACGCCAAACTTTCCGTGGTGGGTGAGACTGTGGCGGAGTATTTCACCGCGACAAGCACGAGTGCAACGAGTACGTTTGGTGGAGGTCTTAATGTTGGTTCGGGTGGACTGGTATACGATAGATCAACTGGTTTTGTAGGAATAGGTAAGACGAGTCCAGCTCAACTTTTGGAAGTTAGTGGAGTTGATGCTAAAGCTTTGGTTACAGGTTCTTCCGGCGCGGCGATTCAGTTGAAAAAAACAGGTATTCCGGATGTTTGGTCAGAATGGCAACAAACTGGTGCAGGGATGAGAGCAAATTCTTATGATGGCACTACTCTTCGCGCCGATTTGGTTATGATTACAAACTCCGGCAATTTCGGAATAGGCACATCAACACCTTTTTCTAAATTCACAGTAGCCACTGGAGACATTGGTGCGTTCAATGGTGCTGTTTGTGCAGATGATGGAGGAACATCAAAATGTTACGGGGCTCTTACTGCAGGTGTTGTCTATGGAGATTCATCATCGTTTGTAGCTTCCGATGTAGCTGAAAATTATCCATTGGCAGATGATACGATAGAAGAAGGAGACATTGTTATGGTCGCAAGCTCCATATCTGTAAAGGAAAATAATGAAAGAAAAAATGACAGAATGAAATTGAATCAAAAATATAATAATGAGCCCCAATCCTCAATAACGGATTCATTAACAGCTTCAATAACAAAAGCACAGAAAGGAAAAAGTGGTAGAGTGATAGGTATTATTTCCACAAAACCGGGAGTGCTT
Source organism: uncultured Candidatus Saccharibacteria bacterium (assembly GCA_964430255.1). Lineage (GTDB taxonomy): Bacteria > Patescibacteriota > Minisyncoccia > Phycocordibacterales > UBA1539 > CAYSEK01. The sequence goes on along the minus strand of CAYSEK010000011.1, from coordinate 12,133 downwards.
TTAGGTGACACAACAGGTCTTGATCTTACCACTAAGTTTAAGCCCGTAGCCCTTTCAGGTCGTATCCCACTTAAGGTAAATCTAGAAGGTGGTGATATCAGTAAAGGTGATAGGATCACACTCTCATCTACGCCTGGAATAGGCACAAAAGCAACAACATCCTCATATACAGTAGGCATCGCACTGGAAGACTTTACAAACTCCGATATAAACAACGAAGGTTACGGTAAAGTACTTGTATTTGTAAATCTTGGTTGGTCAAAACTAGACCCTGCAATATCAAATGGAAAAATCGCAGAGACAGACAAATCTGCATTTTGGTCAATTGATAAAAATACAGGCAATATTGACTTTACTGGCTCTAATATAAAAAACATAAATAGTATCTCTATCGGAAACTGGAGCCTTGATTCTAGCGGATTGTTGGTTGTTGATGAGATTAGGGCGAATAAGCTTTGCCTTGGCGGTACATGCGTTGACGAGGGTCAACTTAAAGCACTCCTGGACGGCTCGGGCATTGATGGAAGTATGCAGACTGCAGAAGTCACGGGCTCAAACTCCACCACCGACACAACTCCACCCACAATCACCCTAAAAGGCAACAACCCAGCAGAAATTGAAATAGGTTCAACATATAGTGATCTCGGAGCAACAATTGAAGATGATATTGATAAGAATCTTGGTTATAAAGTAAGCCTAGATGATGGTCTCCAGATTGACATAAGGGACATGGATATTGACACCTCAACTGAGGGAGCACACACAATAGTATTTACAGCAACAGACCAAGCAGGCAACAGAGGAACAGCAACAAGGACCGTTGTGGTCTACGACCCTAACGGTACTGGCGATACCGCTGGTACAAGTGATGAAACACCAGACATAATCCTTGGCTGTATGGATTCTGATGCAGACAATTATGATTCTAGCGCGACAGAAGATGATGATACTTGTAAGTATCCAGAGCCTGACGACACGGTCGCACCTACTATAACGTTAAATGGCGAGAGTGTTGTTGATTTGATAATGGGAGGTTCTTACACAGAGGATGGAGCAACTGCAACCGATGAGATAGATGGTGATCTAACCTCAGGTATTATTATCGGTGGCGATATTGTTGATACTGCTATAGCCGGAGTGTATACAGTAACTTACGATGTGTCAGATGCTGCCGGCAATACTGCAACAGAAGTTGCTCGTACGGTGAATGTTGTTGGACCGCCAGCGCCTGACCCAGCTCCAGAAACTACACAGGAAAGAATGGGGTCAGGACCCATTTCGTGATATAATAACAAACATGGCACGACAACCACGCATCGACATAAAGGGGTATGTGTATCATGTAATAAATCGCGCAAGCGGTAGAGTTCCCATCTTTAAAACAGATAAAGATTATTTTTTATTTGAAAAAGTACTTGAAGAAGCTGTGGAAAAATATAAGATGCGTGTTCTTGCTTATTGTATTATGCCTAATCATTTCCATTTAGCATTATATCCACAACAAGACGGAGATGTTCAAAAATTTATGGGTTGGCTTACGAAAACCCATACTCAACGCTGGCACGTTGCGCACGACACTATAGGGCATGGGCATTTATATCAAGGGAGATATAAATCTTTTATTGTGAACACAGATGAGTATTATTTAACACTCATGAAATACATAGAACAAAACCCTTTACGATCAGGGCTTGTGAAGACTTCAGAAGATTGGAAGTGGGGGAGTCTTTATAGAAAGTTGAAAGGTACAATAAATCAGAAAAAAATATTATATCCATGGATAATTGATGAACCAAATAATTACATAGAAGAAGTAAATATATTACCTGATAAAAAAGAATTGAATGAAGTGAGGACATCTATCCTAAAAGGAGTACCATTGGGTGGTGAAAAGTGGCGCAATGAGTTAATATTAAAAATGAATCTGGCGCATACTACTCGAGGGGTAGGCAGACCAAAGAATGGGTCCTGACCCCATTCTCCCACATTCTCCCATCCTCACGAGTAACTTTTTTGTTCTGTCTGAACCTTTCCCTTTTTTAATTGTTTTTGTCATGATATGTCTATTACATCAGACATAATTTAGTGTAGTGTCTCGTATAAAATATTAAGTAAGAACAAACACCTCAACTCGGTTGAGGTGTTTGTTCTATTGTAGTACTGGATAAACGGCTGTTGTTTTTGTATAATTAAGTAATGGAAAGAAAAAAGTTCCCCAAGTCATTATTTTTACTTATTTTTTTCATCGCAATGGTAAATGCTCTTGCTGGAATGTTTTCTTGGTATTGGAGAATTCCATGGTTTGATATGCCGATGCACTTTCTTGGAGGATTATGGGTTGGGTCGGTTGCGCTGTGGTTTTATTCACGAAGTGTAAGTACTCAATATTTGCAAGCGTTTCTCGTTTCTATTGGAGCGGTACTTGTGGTTGGAGGTTTGTGGGAGATATTTGAGTTTAGCGTTGACACCATTGTGTCTGTTTCAGATCAAAATGGAGTACTTGATACGATAAGTGATGTTATGTTTGATATAATTGGAGGTGTTATTGCCACTACATATTTTGTATTTAAAAAATAATTTCGAATAATATGAATAATGAAACAAAAAAAATAAAACTCTCATTTCATGGTGGTTCTCGTACTGTTACTGGATCTAATTTTTTAATGGAAAGCGAAAAAACAAAAATATTGGTTGATTGCGGGCTTTTTCAAGGGTGCGAGACATGCGATAAAAAAAACAGAGATCCTTTCTCTTATGATCCAACTTCCGTTGATGTTGTTTTTGTGACGCATTCACACATTGATCATATAGGCAGAATACCAAAACTTGTAAAGGATGGTTTTAGGGGCGCCATATATTCAACATTGCCTGCAATGGATATTGCGAAAGTCATGTTTGAAGATAGCTTAAAGATATTTGGTATTGGTACAGGAGAAAGAAATCTTCCTCCATTGTATGACAGAAAGGATGTTGAGAAGACTTTGGAATTATGGGAGACGGTGTCTTATGGAGAAGAGGTAAATATTAAGGATGAATTTAAAGTAAGATTAAAAAATTCAGGACACGTCCTTGGGTCTGCTATGGTGGAGGTTGTATATAATGGTAAAAAAATATTGTTTACAGGGGATCTTGGAGGTTCTACAAACCCTCTTTTGCCTGAGACTGATCCTATTTACGGTGCTGATTATTTGGTAATGGAAAGTGTGTATGGAGACAGAACTCATGAGAAGAGTGACGAGAGAAAGCGTAAACTTGAAGATGTAATAGAAGAAACTGTTTCAAAAAAGGGAGTGCTTATGATACCCGCTTTCTCTTTGGAGAGAACACAACAGTTGCTTTTTGACCTGAATGAACTTGTTGAAAATAGCAGGATACCCATAGTCTCAATTTTTCTTGATTCTCCTCTTGCTATAAAAATTACTGAGATATACAAAAAACACACCAGCTTTTTCAATGATAAAGCAAAGGCAATAATAAAGTCAGGAGATGATGTATTTAGGTTTGCAAATTTGCGTCCAACCCTCAAACCCGAAGAATCTATGGCTATCGCCCATGCGGTTAGTCCAAAGATAATAATCGCAGGATCTGGGATGTCTACAGGTGGTAGAATAATATTTCATGAAAAACGTTACTTGCCAGATCCAAATAGTACGCTTCTTATTGTTGGATATCAGGCGGCAGGTACTCTAGGTAGAGAAATACAAGAAGGGGCAAAGATTGTAAAAATTAGGGACGAAGAAGTTCCAGTGAATGCTCGTATTGAGACAATAAGTGGATATTCAGCACATAGGGACTCAGAAGAGTTGCTTGATCTTATTCATACCACAGTTGATACTTTAAAAAAGGTGTTTGTTGTAATGGGAGAACCATCATCCGCGTTATATTTAGCGCAAAAGATAAAAGACTACACGGGAATTAACGCTGTCGCGCCTGAAGAAGGTCAGACCGTTGAATTGGAATTGTAATTTAAGTAAATATAAAATATGACACAAAGACATTCTCATAGAAAATTTAAATTTTGTGTTTCAGGTGCGGCAGAGACATCTCATTGTGGGCTGGACACTCTTAATAAAGCGAAAGAGTTAGGGAAGGAGATAGTTAGGCAAGGCGGAGTTTTGACAACTGGAGCTACGACAGGATTTCCTTTTTGGTCGGCTATTGGGGCGAAAGAAGAAGGAGGGATATCTATTGGTCTTTCTCCTGCGACAACAGAGCGTGAGCATCTTGATGTATACAGACTGCCCGTCGACTATTTAGATGTTATAATATATACAGGTTTTGGTTACTCAGGGAGGAATTTACTACTAACAAGATCTGCAGATGCTGTACTTGTGGGGTGTGGTAGGGTTGGTACTATAAATGAGTTTACTATCGCATTTGAGGATGGTAAACCAATAGGGATTTTGGAAGGAGAATGGGAAACTGACGAAGTGATAAAAAATATTTTAGAAAAAGGTCACAGAGGGACTGAAAATGTTGTATTTGATTCAGATCCAAAGAGATTAATCGAGAAAGTCTCTGAATTGATAAAGAAACAAAAAGGTGGCATCAATCCTATATATGAGAACAAGGAATCATTAGAAGAAGTATCTCCTCGAATACTTTAGCTCAACATAAATAACATAGCCTAGTAAAAAACCATCATATTTATATGATGGTTTTTTACTAGGCTATGTTAAGTTTTAATTTTTAACTTACCTTCTTGGCCACTGCTTCAAATACATTTTTGTTGTTCTCCGCAAGGTCTGCAAGTATTTTTCTATCAAGCGCTATTTTGTTCTTCTTAAGTGCATCTATGAACTTACTGTATGACAACCCAAGAGGTCTTATTGCTGAGTTGATTTTGATCTGCCATAGTCTTCTGAAGTCGTTCTTTTTGTCTCTTCTGTGATCAAAAGCATGTGCACCAGCATGAGCGATAGCCTCACGCGCTTGTTTTTCTTTGGTGCTCCTACCAAAACGGTACCCCTTTACTTGCTTTAGGACGTTGCGCCTTGTCTTTAATGAAATTGTTCCTCTTTTAACTCGTGACATAGTATTGTAATTATTTTCTTAGCAAGAAATTATTTTGTTAAATTAAATTAGACAAAAACCTACTTTTGTCTTTGTTTTTCATGTGAAGTTCTATTGTCCTTTTTCCTTCCATTTGTTTTGAGCCTGACTGCTTTGCGTTAAAATGATTTTGTCCAGATTTCCTTGCAAGGATTTTGCCTGTTTTTGTCACTTTTAATCTTTTTGAATATGATTTATTTGTCTTCATGAAAATATTTGTTATATCTTTTGTGTTATTTCTTCTTTTCTGGCTCAAGTATCATCGTAACTCCCTTAGGACTTCTTTTGGGTTCTTCGGCCACTTTGTATTCTTCCGTTATAAGGTTTAGTATTCGTTCAAGTCTTTCTTTTTTAAACTTCATATCAGAGTACTTTGCTCGTCCTACCAAGTAAAGATCCAATTTTATTCGATGCCCCTCTTTGAGCCACGCAGATGCTTTTTTAGCCTTTAAGTTCAGGTCGTTTTCAGAGGTACCTATTTTTACTTGAATATTTTTTGTTTCAGTTGAGTGAGATTTTGCCTTTGCTTCTTTTTGCTTCTTTTTCTGCTGGTATAGGAATTTCCCATAATCCATTATCTTTGCGATTGGAGGCTTTGCTTTTGGCGATATTTCAATAAGGTCAAGTTTCTCATCAGAAGCCCTCTTTAGCGCTTCTTCTAGCGTAATCACACCAATAGTACTACCATCTTCTGTGATAACTCGCAATTCTCTTGCTCTTATTTGATTATTTATTCTTGTATATTCTTTTCTCAACTTTTTAAACTAACAGTCAAAACCACAGACTTTGTGGAATTGATTTGGCAATTATATTTCATTTGCACTAAAAAGTCAATATCGCGGGGTGTTTAGCTCAGTTTTTTTGTGTGTGCACAAGAGAGTTGTTTGCTGCCCTAAATGAGTGTAAAATAGGGAATATAAGAGTATTATTTTAGTAAAAGTTAGGCTTCCTTATTATTGTTTAATGTTTAGTCAATAAGTATCACATATCAAAATATGGAAAAAGAGATTCAATCAATTCTTGAAAAAGAAGAAAAAGTATTATGGAAAGGGAAACAAGATCTAAAATCGATGATGATTATGGCTTTATTTGGTTCGGTCACTTTATTGCTTATTGCCGGATTTTTGTTTTTTGCTACGGGCGACAGTGAGGCTATAACATGCACAATTAATGGGGTTGAAAAAACAGGCGAGAATTGCACCGATGTAATTTCTATAGTACCTCCAGTTTTATTGGGGTTTGCGCTCCTTTCTCTGATAATGGGATATTTATCATATAAAGTAACTCGTTATGTAATTACAGACAAAAGACTACTGATAAAATCAGGCTTGATAGGTGCTGATATGCGTTCAATCTATTACGATCAAATTAAAAGTGTTTTCGTAAATGTTGGTGTCATTGGGAAGATATTCGGAACAGGGTCAATTTTAATAGACACTGGGGTTGTCACTCATACCCAGAAAGGTGGAACTAAGGTAGTTTATGTTAAATTCAGTAATATTGATGACCCCTATGGAGTTTATAAATTTACACAAGAGGGACTGTCTTCGCGAAAAGAAGGGTTGCATTCAGGAAGAGCGGATTTTGAGAGCAATAAAGAGGGTCATAAAGATTTTGTTCAAGAAACGGAAAGAATGAGAAGACAAGTCTAGCCTTTTTTTTGAGTAAACACAAAAACAGAAATTGGTAATGCTGGACTTGTACACTGAAACTGAATAATACCGAGCTCAATTGAGCTCGGTTATTTTTTTATATCATTTTATATTGTGATTATGTCGTTACCTGCTATTATTAAAGCATTAACAAAATATGATTTACCTATTTACTATGTTTATAACTTTCATTATTGCGGTAGTTTCATTGGTTCTTGTCTTGTCTTTACAAAAAAGAGTCAATAAACTTGAGGAGAGCTTAAAAAGTTCTCAGTCTGTGAAAAAAGAAGAAGATGTGTTTGATGTTGGTAGTAGTAAGGTTGTCGACATCTCAAGTATCCCAGATGAGCTCGTTTCATACATAAAAGATCAGTTTGATGTTGGCGTGCCTGAGAAGGATATATGCAATAGTCTTTTAAGTAGTGGATGGGATAGCGCAGTCATAGAAAACGCTGTCGTTCATATTAAAAACGAAAGAGATAAGCAGAAAGAAGGAATAGGTGTTATCGTGTCGGGGGATTCAGGTGTGACGTGGGGTAAAACTTTCACAAAATGGCTCATGGAAGATTGGCTTATGAAGGTTGGAGCCTTTTTGTTGCTTATCGGGTTTGGGTGGTTCGTGAGTTATGCATTTATGAATGATTGGATTGGAGAAAGAGCTCGTATTTTCCTTGGCTTATTGGTAGGAGCTTTGGTCATGGTATTAGGTGAATGGAGGATAAGAGAATTCAAAAATCAAGGAGCAGTTCTTCTCTCGCTTGGTGCTTCTATTGTGCTTCTTACCACCTTTGCAGGACGTGAGATCTATGGTTTTTTCACTCCTGTGTCAGCACTCGGAATTATGCTTTTGGCGATTGCCTTTACTGCACTCTCAAGTGTGAGACACAACAGTAGGTCGCTTGCGACTTTGGCGGTTGTTTTGTCGGGTGTTGCTCCACTGCTTACGTCCGCAAAGCCGGAGGTGTTGGAACTGTTTACATATCTTTTGATCGTATCTATTGGAGTACTTTGGGTAACAGCTCTAACAGGATGGCGCTTCCTTGCCCCAATATCTGTATCGATTGTAATTTTATATACTCTTGCGCCGTTTTCCGGACTTATGGATTTGGACAAAAACGCTATGTTTATCGTGTCTTCTTTGTTTAGTGTGTTGTATTTTATTGCAAATATGACGTCCGTGATAAAGACAAAGAAAGTTACCCCTCATGATGTCTACACTGCAGCCGCGAGTGCCTTTTTGGCGGTGTTGTGGATAATGATATCCATATCTGAAGAATGGAGGAGCCTTGTGACTGCAGGGTGGGCAGTGTTGTTTGCGGGAGCATCTTTTGCGGTGTTTAGAATTACAAGTAGAAGTGATTTCTCAATAATATATTACACCATCGCGATTGCGATGATTGGAATAGCAACAGCCATGGAGTTAAATGGTGCTGTTCTTGCATTGGCATATATTTTTGAAATAAGTTTAATGTCAATTTCGGCATGGTTTGTGCTTGGAAATACAAAGATTGCACAGGATATAAGTGTGCTACTTGTTGTCCCAGCCGTTCTTTCAATTGAAAGTTTTGTGTCTTCATCTTGGAGAACGGGTGTATTGCATAGCGATTTCTTTGTTTTGTTCTTTATGTTTGTAGCACTTTGCAGTTTGGGATACTTTTTTTACTTGAATAGACACGTAGAACACAATCCACCTTCAGTAGACAAGATAACATTATCAATCGTTATTGGAGCGTTATATGCCCTCGGTCTTATTTGGTTGTCATTGCATGCATATTTTCAAGACGGAGATACTGCGACAATGGTTTCGCTCGTCGTCTATACCACGATCGGTATGTTTGCTTACATAAAAGGGAAAATGGCAGATTCAAAAGCTTTGTTGGTTTCTGGCGGTGTGTTGTTGGGATTTGTCGTGGCGCGATTGTTGCTTATCGAGATATGGAACATGGAGCTTATTGGTAGGATAACAATATTTATACTTATAGGTGTGTTGCTTATAAGTACGGCATTTATAGGGAGGTCAAAAGATTAAAAATCTCGATATTTTAAAAGTATATAAATTAAATTGATTGAATTATGGGAATATTTAAAACAAAAATGAAGGTCTTGTTTGCACTGTTGATGTTTTTTCTTGTGTGTACAGTAACGTATGCAGAAGAACAAAACAGTATCACGTCTGCTTTTCAGGACATTAAAGATGTATCATCAGTTTCTATAAACGTCCCAACTGTTATAGAGGTTCCATTTGAAAATGAATATATAAGCAGAAGGGAGTTTGCTGTTTATGAAAATGGAACAGAGGTATTTCAGCCTTATTTATTTAAAATAAAAAATACTGTTGTTCCTGCACCACTTAAAATCATATCTGCTCCATCGTCAGGTGTTACTTTAAATATTTCAGACGGTAAATACGAAACATTTGTTGATTATCCATTGCCAGAGACGTATCGTGGAGAGGTTGAGTTCGTTGTGTCTTCAGATGAACCTGTCGCACTCTCGTCGGTCACTTTTATTTTAGGCAAAAACGTGGCGCTTCCGACGTTTGTTGAAGTAAGGACAAATGACAGCAATAAAAGTAGTATTGTTCTTGCAAAAACACGGATGATAAGCAGTCTTGTACGTTTCCCAGAGACAAGCGCGCGAGAGTGGATTATAAAATTGAATTATACACAACCTCTACGTATAGCAGAGATGCAGTTTGGGCAGAGTGATATTGAGAAAACAACTCAAAAAGGTATTAGGTTCCTTGCGCAACCGGAACATACATATCGCATTTACTTTAATCCTGATCGGCACGTTGTGGTTAAGGTGGGTGAGGCAAGCAATCTGTCGGATGATAAAGGAGTACTCAGGATTGATCCTGTAAAAACACAAAAAAATGCTTTATACGTAAAAGCCGATGTGGATGAAGATGGTATCCCGGATGAAATAGATAATTGTGTTTCTGTTGCTAATGTGGGACAAAAGGATGTTGATAAAAACAGCAGAGGTGATGCCTGTGATGATTTTGATAAAGATGGCAGAATGAACAGTATTGATAATTGTCCAAATCATCCAAACTCAACACAAAGAGATACTGATGGCGATGGAGTGGGGGATGTGTGCGATGACGAAGAAAGCAGGATTACCGAGAAATACACATGGATTCCATGGGCTGGTATGGCGGTTGTCGGGATTATTGTATTTGGATTGTTCTTATTTACCATTAAAGAAATGAGAGAGAAAAGAGAGAAGGAAGAAAGTGATGAGCCGGAGAACAGAGAAACTCCTCCTAATCCTCCCGAAGTTTAAAAAAAGCTTAGACAAAAAAAGGCGGGCACTAAAAGTGCCCACCTTTTTTTTGTCTATATTTTACTGAATCCTTAGTTTGAAGTTTCAGCTGGAGATGTTTTGTTCCCCACGTCCGTTCCTGCGACCCATGCAGTGGTCCAACACATCTGAAGAGAGAAACCTCCGGAAGGTCGGTTGATATTCAAAATATCCCCCAAAAGGTACAGATTTGGGTAGAGTTTTGATGTCATGTTTTTGAAATCCACTTCTTTAAGCACCACTCCGCCGTCTGCTATCACGGCTTTATCAAAACCAAGAGTACCTGTGATCTCAAAGGTAAGACCTTTTATTTTTTTTACGAGCTGCTTTCGCTCTTCTTTTGTTATGGAATTTACTTCTCTTTCGGAGAGGTTGATGTCGTGGAGTGAGAGGATTGTCTTGGCAAGATTTTCCGGTAAAATTTCTGGTAAAACGTTTTTTGTAAGCTTGTTTTTGTTTTTATCAAACAATTTAAGCACCCTACGGTCCAGTTCATTTTCTTCTGTGTCGGGGAACATGTCAATTGATGCTGTCACCTCACCATTTTCAAGTAATTTTTTAACCTCATGTGCTGAGTTGAGTATAAGAGGTCCCGAGATGCCAAAATGTGTGAAGAGAATTTTCCCTGTCTTTTTAATCTTTGACTTACCGTCTTGTAGAAATCGGATTGTCATAAACGAAAGTGTTGTTCCAGAGAGAGAATGCACCCATTCTTCACCTGTTGTAAGAGGGACAACGTTTGGGTTTGGTTGACTGATTGCGTGTCCGAGCTTTTTTAGCATATTGAGACCATCGCCGGTTGAGCCTGTCTCAGGTACAGCAAGTCCTCCTGTTGCGACAGCAAAGTTGTCTCCAAAAAATTCTTCTCCCCTGGTCGTTTTTATGGACACTATCTTTCCAGCTTTCTTTTCAAGCGAAGCTACGCGAATGCCTGTTCTTATATCTATACCATTTCTTTTTACAAAACGCTCCATAACAGCAACAACATCAGTTGCTTTTTGAGTTTCTGGGAACGCTCTTTTTCGTCCCTCTACTACAAGGGGAAGACCTCTCTGTTCAAAAAAAGTAAATGTGTCTTTTGATGAAAACTTTGAAAAAGGGGAGTACAGGAATTCTTTGGATTCGGGGAAGTTCTCTAGGAATTTTCGTATGTCAAATTCCGCATTTGTGATATTGCATCGTCCTCCTCCTGTGATCTTTAGCTTCTTGCCAAATATCTTGTTTTTCTCAAGCAAAAGCACGCGTGCGCCAAGGTCAGCTGCCCGTCCCGCCATCATCATTCCAGAGGGTCCTCCTCCAATGACGATAAGATCGTATATTTTGTCGTTTGTTTGCATTATAGTATAAGGTAATTATAAAAAGTTTTTAGTGCTTATCGTAAAAGTAAACAAAAAGCCGACCTTTGGTCGGCTTTTGGTGAGATTACAGAAGAGTATTAATTCCGGATTGTGCTTCTATAAGTACAGAATCAATCGTAGTAAATAGATTGATAATTGTACTCTCTCCTGCTGAAAAGATCGTTGGTACAAGGAATTTAAGTAAGATAATTGCAATTCCAAGTCCTATTGCTCTAAATATTTTCATAGCGTTTGGTGATTTTATTTTTCAATAAAATCACAATTATTTTCTAATCGACGCTATTTCTATCTCAAGCTTTTTATCTGCTTTTACAGTACCACACATATAAATAAAAAGCAAATGTAGTAGATTGTTGCATTGTCTTTATGTATAGCATAGAATATATATTAGATTTACAACAAATGGGGGATTTGCCATGATTGCTTTCTCTGTTCTTATGTTTTGTATGATTTATTTAATCGGCACTTCAGGTGGGCATTCTTTTAGCGAGTTGTCTAATCTGGATGTTGGGGTCGTTATTGTTGCTATTATTTCTTTTGTCAGGATGCTTTTCTGGTTGTCTGATACAGGAGGAGGAACATCTTGCAGTAACAGGAGATGGTAGGTCTTAATAAAATACCAATAGTAAAAAACAGGGTCATTATGACTCTGTTTTTGTTTTGGGTACTTATTCATGTTTGAATTCAAAAATACAAGGGTGTTGAGGATGGAAAAATGATATAATGAAAACCATGAAAACAATTTGCTACATTGATGCTTCAAAT
>CAYSEK010000010.1:0-16019 GCA_964430255.1 uncultured Candidatus Saccharibacteria bacterium | reverse complement strand
AGTTATCACGCGCTTCGCGCGTAAGGTATTGTTGCGAGCCACCACGCGCATGGCGCGCGAAAGAGATCAATCGCTTCGCGATTGCTTTTCAAAAAAGGTTCGCGTAAAGGTTAGTATTTCTGCACAAAACAAAGAAGCCCAATGCATCGCATTGGGCTTCTTTGTTTTATAGACCCCGCGAGAAGTCGAACGGCGGAGGCTGTGAAGCCGTGCGTAGCGTAGCGGAGCATGTATGCCGAGCCGCGTCCAGTAGTACTTACGAGATTGGAGCCCGGAGGGTGAACAAACGAGTTAGTAACTGCGGGACGATTCCTCGCGGGTGCACAGGTAAAGTAAAAACCCGCTTTTTGCGGGTTTTGTTTAAATTCAATCGAATTTATTTATCATTCTGGTGTCTTTGTCGACGGCCATAAAATAGTTGTTTTATCCAACCTTTGCCAGTATTACTGTTGACGAGGCGTAGTTTAAAGTATTTTCTTCTAAAAGTAGTCTTTCTTGACAATACTCCAAGTTCAGGAGACCGTGTTATTCTACCCATAATGATATCCTCAGGTTTCTAATCTTTAGAGAGTATAGCATAAAAATGAATTAGTAGAAGTAGATGTGCTATATGGCATACCATTGAAAAAAAAATAAAAATGTAGTAAAGTACACACACTAGGGCGATTAGCTCAGTTGGCTAGAGCAACCCGTTTACACCGGGTAGGTCAGGGGTTCGAGTCCCTTATCGCCCACAAGATAAAAAACCGCCACAGTGGTGGTTTTTTTGTTAAAATATATTTATGCAAAAACGACTAGAGTGTAAAATATCAGGCAGAGTTCAAATGGTAATGTTTCGTGATTTTACTTGTCGTAACGCTAGGAAGCTCGGGCTTGTCGGAACTGTGCAAAATACGAGTGATGGGATAGTGTACATGGTAGCTGAGGGGGAGGAAGACAAGCTGCAAAAGTTATTGGAATTACTCAATAAGGGTTCAGTTCTTTCAAGGGTTGACTCTGTGAAAGTTTCTTGGCTGGAACCCAAAGGAGGTTTCTCTGAGTTTAATATCGTATACTAATTTTTAATGAAAAAAATAAATAAAGAAAACAAAGAAACTCCAGTGTGTATTGGAATTATAATGGACGGTAACCGCAGGTGGGCAAAGGAGCAAAGTCTTCCTGTGTCTGCCGGGCATTACCAAGGTTATAAAAAATTAAAAGAAGTTGTCTCGTGGGCTAAAGAAGCGGGTGTTGAGAATCTGGTCGTCTATGCTTTTTCTACAGAGAATTGGAATCGTAGTAAAATGGAAGTTGATATGCTGATGAAGCTTTTTGGTAAAGTGTTGAGTAATGGAGATGATTTTAGAAGAGAAGATGTAAAAGTGACATTTATAGGGCAGAAAGATCGGTTTACTAAAAGCATAATTAGCAGTATGGATAGGATGGAGAGTGATACACAAAACTGCAAAACCATACATCTTACAATCGCACTTTCTTATGGTGGGCGAGCTGAGATTATTTTTGCTGTAAATGAATTACTACAAAGCGACGTAAAAAAAGTTTCTGAAGAAAAGTTTTCTGACAGTCTCTGGACTAAAGGAATCCCTAATCCAGATATAATAATTCGTTCAGGCGGAGAGCGACGTTTATCGAACTTTCTTCCATGGCAGAGTGTCTACAGTGAGTTGTTTTTTATTGATACATACTGGCCGGCATTTACTAAAAGAGAATTTAAAAGTATTATCTCTAAATACAGTATAAGAGAAAAAAGAAAAGGGAAATGATCAAAGATGTTCAAATTATTTATGAAGATGACAATGTTCTCGCAGTAAACAAACCTGCGGGTCTTGTTGTGCATAGTGATGGACGCACTGTCGAACCAACTCTTTCTGATTGGGTTTTGAAAAACTATCCAGACACAAAAGATGTCGGAGAGTCTATTGTTTTGTCCGACGGAAGTGAGATAAAAAAGCATGGTATCGTGCACCGTCTCGATAGAGAGACATCTGGCGTGATGCTTGTTGCAAAAAATCAGGAAACTTTTTTGTTTTTAAAAAGGCAATTTCAAGACAGAAAAATAAGAAAAGTATACAGAGCCATTGCATATGGAACTTTTAGGGAAGAAAGAGGTACCCTTGATAAAGCAATAGGGAAGAGTCGAGGAGATTTTAGACGATATGCAACAGGAAAAGATGCGCGTGGAACACTTCGCGAAGCTGTGACAGAATACAAAGTGTTGCACAATGCTGAGGGATTTTCATACATAGAAGTATATCCAAAGACAGGAAGAACGCATCAGATACGCGTACACATGAGATCAATAGGTCATCCAGTCTTGTGTGATCGTTTGTATGCTCCTAGAAAAGAATGCGCTCTCGGTATGGGGCGTGTTGCCCTCCATGCCTTGTCTGTGGGTTTTACTTTACGTGGTGGTAATAGGCTTAGGCTAGAGGCTCCTCTTCCCGATGATTTTAAGTATGCTCTGGGGCAAATTGGTTGCGAAGAATAAAAAGTTATGGTAAGCTGTCTTTCGTTATGCAGGAAACTATATTTAAAATTTCTCCAGTAAACATAGAACAACGCAGGAAGCTTGAAATAAAGCCGGGCGATACTGTTCGTGTGCATCAGAAGATTCAAGAAAAAGGAAAGACTAGAATCCAGATGTTTGAAGGACTTGTGCTTGCGGTAAAGCATGGCAAAGAGTCTGGTGGAACTTTTACTGTTCGCAAAGTTGCCAGCGGTGTTGGTGTGGAAAAGGTCTTTCCAATTTATTCTCCAGTTATTGATAAAATTGAAATCGTAAAACGATCAAAAGTTCGTCGTGCGAAACTTTATTACATCCGTGAGAAAGTAGCACGTGAGATTCGCCGAAAGATGCGAAACATGAAAATAATATCTCTTACAACTGAGGAAAAAAAGGAAGAGGTAACAAAAGAAGAGGATAAAGAAAAAGAAGCTGAAGAGAAAGTAGAAGAAGTAGAAGAAATTAAGACTGAAGAACAGAAAGAAGAAGTAGAAGAAAAGAAAGAAAGCCCAAAAGAGGAATCAAAAGAAAAAGAAGAGGCACCCAAAGAAGAAAAAGAGAAAACAGAGAAAAAAGACTAAAACAAAAAATCCGGCAGTTGCCGGATTTTTTATATTTGGTATTCTGTTGATATTGAATTGCCCAGGTGGCGGAATTGGTAGACGTGTATCCTTGAGGGGGATATGTCCTCACGGGCGTGCTGGTTCAAATCCAGTTCTGGGCACATCAAAATAAAAAGCGGAACACTTAAATGTTCTGCTTTTTATTTTGAGGTAGACAGTCTCCTTATTATTTGCTATATAAAAGTAAGAATTACACAAAGAGAGGAGAACACTATGACTCAAGAAGACAAAGAGTTTAAGTCGCTAGTCCTTGTGCAGAAACTGAAAACACCTCTTTCTATCAGGTATCATGGTAAAGTGATAGCTCTTGGAGAAGAGGGAATGTTTTTGTGTAAAGATCAGTTTAGTTATTTGTGGTTTGAAACATTTGAAAGCCTGCAAGTTCATTACAAGATTACAGTTAGTCTATATAAGTTTTCTGTTGTTGTTACATCGTTAATTAGGAGACTGCAAAAGCGATGCCTCATAGAAGGCAGAAACGGACTTGTTCTTATCGGCAATGCGGGAGACATAAATGTTTTGTACCCCTCCGGTGTTCGTTATGTTATTCATAAAGACCCACAAGGGAAGGATGCGTTTTTTCCTGTCAGTCTTGTGGGTTCAAAGAGTTCTGTGATTAGTTTTTAATTATCCTTACACCGTTTGTGTAAGGATTTTTACAACTCACTGCTTTGTCATAAATACGATAGTAAGCGTTACTTTTACTTGTTGAACTAGGTCTTTAATTATTTGTCAATATACATAATCAGTGATATAATGCGCGGATGCTTTACACGAGGAAGGGGGATAAGGGAGACACAAGTATCTTTGGTTGCGATCAAAGATTTTCAAAAAGCTCTGCAATCGCAGAAGCTCTTGGGACGCTTGATGAAGTAAACTCTTTTCTTGGTGTATGCAAAATAAAAAGTGAAGGTGTAGACATTTCCATAAAAAAGGAGAGCCTTACCGACATTTTAAATAAGGTTCAGCAAAATCTTTTTATTGTGCAGGCGGAGATTGCCAGTGTGAAGAAAACAATTGAAAAGGATAAGGTAAAACAAATTGAGATAATTGTTGATGCAATTGAGAAAGAGTTACCACCGGTAAAAAGTTTTTTTGTTTCTGGGGGAACAGAACTTACCGCTTCAATTGATTTTGCGCGAACTCTTGCGCGTCGCGCGGAACGCAGAGTTGTTGCAGTTTCAGAGGAGGGGATAGTGAAGGTTGGAGAGCATACGCTTGCGTATCTCAACCGCCTCTCATCTCTTCTTTATGCATTGACTAGACTTGTGAACCTAAAATCTGGTATAACAGAGCAGTCGCCGACGTACGAATAAGAATTATGGAGTTAAAGTAGTACTGTGCCGTAGGTGAAGTGGTTAGCACGAGGGTTTGTAATTTTATCCACAAACCGAGTTCTTTACCAATAGAAAATACGAGGTAAAATAAGAGCATGCCTCTTATTAAAAAATGTGAAGTTTGTGGTGATGCTTTTAAGACAAAACCATTTTTTGTTAAAAATGGTGGAGGAAAATATTGTTCAAAAGAATGTCACTATAAAGGGTTAAAGACAGGTAAATTAGTGCGATGTTTTTTGTGTGACAAAGAGGTGTATAAGTCACAAAAAGCATTGCATGCATCCAAGAGCAAAAAATATTTTTGCGGAAAATCCTGCCAGACAAAATGGCGTAATTCAGTTTTTATTGGAGAAAAGCACGCAAACTGGAAGACTGGAAAACATTCTTACCGAAGCGTATTGACAAGGAATAAAATTCCAAAGATTTGCAGTCTTTGCAAGACAGAAGACGAAAGGATATTAGCAGCTCATCATATTGATAAGAATCGGCTAAATAATAAGTTGAACAATCTTGCATGGCTTTGTCATAATTGCCATTTTCTTGTACATAATTACAATGCAGGGGAAAAAGAAGGATTGTTGAAAAAATAATTTGCATGGTGCCTATGGTGTAGTGGTAACACGGTTCCCTGTGGAGGAATCATCTCGGGTTCAAATCCCGATAGGCACCCCATAGTCGTATTTCACAAAAAGAACCCCTCAGGGTTCTTTTTTGTTTAAGTTTGGTATACTTAAACATATGAAAAATAAACAAAAAGGATTTGGGTCAACAGGAATTTGAATAGCTATTGCTGCGCTTCTTGCTTTTGGAGTAGTGGGTATATATGTGGCGACGAAACCTCATGTAGATAATAAAAAATTTAAAAATGATAACACTACTTCTTCTAATGATACAAAAGTTGAAAATGTTAGACCTGAAACAAAAAACATAACTACTGTTATAAATAAAACCACTGCATGGAAAAAATTTGAAAATGAAAAATATCAACTGAAATTTCAATATCCTACAAGGTGGAATGAATTTATCCCAGGTAATCTTGGGTATGGTGGGTCAATTGCAACATTGGGGACATCAGATGAAGCATATGGAAGTTGGGCACGTCCAATACCAAAAAATGAGTCATTTATCACACTCACCGCAGGTTTTGAGAGTATGGATACTCGCACCAAACAAGCGGCTTCATGGGAAGAAACTATAAAAAAATTAAATAATAAAGAGTCAGACGTAAGAAAACAATATAATTTTAATAGTATTTCTAAGGAGGAATATGGTATATTTGGAAACCGTGTTTTTCGGTTAGCAACATCTTTGCTAAAAGGTTCATTGATACAAGATGACACGAGTGAAGGGTACTTCGTTACATATTATTTTGAAAACAAAGATTTTACATATGCATTATCTCTTTGGACTTCGTTCCCATTAACAGAAGTAAACAAGGAGCATATAAAACTATTTGATGAAATGGCACAAACATTCAAATATAAATTTGGAAGTATTGAAGAAATTACAGGAGTTATTAATGAAAAAAAAGATTACACGAGTATACCAACTATATAAGAAAATTTCGTTATAAAATATGAAAAAACAAAATGGATTTGGTTTAATTGTTCTACTTATCTCCATCGCGATTATTGCATATATTTTTGTCGGTGCTTACTCTAAGCCTGCAGTAGAGACAGGTGACGGCACTGCTGTGAATGAAGCAGGGAACACTAATGTTGAAAGAAAGTCGATGCTGGAACGTCAGCTGGATTCTGTTAAACAAGCAGAAGAAGTAAAAAAGATGATTGAGAGTAGAAATATAATGGACACTAAAGACTATTAAAAGAGCTTGACGGAAGTGTTACACTTTTGTTACACTTGTTTTATGACTACTACTAAAAAAAGAGTGAATATTAGTGTTTCTTCAGCAATGGAAGATGCGCTCAAAGCATTGGCCAAGCGCGATGAGATGCCGGTTGCAAGCAAAGCAGCGGAGCTTTTGCGTCAAGCAATTGAGGTCGAGGAGGACGAGGTGTGGGCTCGGATTGCATCAGCACGTGACACAAAGGATGCAAAGTTTGTTTCTCATGAAGACGCATGGGCATAGGCTGTAATGTTATTTACCACAAACTTGTGGTTAAAGAGGATATTCCGAAACTTTCTACAGCAGACAAGAAAAGAATAAACGGTGCCATCAAAGAAAAACTTTCTATAAATCCTGAGATGTTTGGTAAGCCATTGCGTCGATATCTTAAAGGGTATCGAAAATTACGGGTGGGGGATTATCGCATTATATTTCGTATTGAAAAGAAGATGATAAAAATTTTTTACATAGGACACCGCTCTGTTGTCTACAGAGAAGTTCTTGCGAGACTTAAGTGATATATGCCAGTAAAAAGAATTAGAAAATTTCTTAAGGAGAATGAGAGATACATGTCGCCGCTGGCTCTTTTTGTGGGGTTTGTGTTTGATAATTTTACACTTACTCGGATAGATCTTTGGTTTGATAACCTTGTTCTCTTTTCTTATCTTACTGTTGCGGGGATTGGCATTGCTTTGGTTCAATTGTGTAAAAGCAAAGTGCTCCACGGGTTTATCATTAAAAAAATTGCACCTCTTTTGCCGATTTTGATACAGTTTGCTTTCGGAGGGCTTTTTAGTGGATACTTTATTTTCTTTTCACGTAGTGCATCGCTTGCTTCAAGTTGGTTTTTTATACTTCTCCTCCTTGCCCTTTTGATTGGAAATGAATTTTTCAGAAAACATTACAAAGGTTTGGTGTTTCAGGTGAGTATTTTTTACTTTGCACTTTTTTCATTTACAATTTTTTATATCCCTGTAATTGCAGGGAAGATGGGTGCGCTTATTTTCCTTTTAAGTGGGTTTGTGAGCTTGATAATCATTGGATTACTTCTTTATGGGTTTTCTCGGATAATGCCCAAAAGAGCTAAAGAAAAAAGAAGAGTTCTCACAGCAAGTATTTTAAGTATTTTTTTAGCGATAAATTTTTTGTATTTTACAAATGTTATACCGCCAATCCCGCTCTCTCTTAAAGACGCAGGTGTGTATCATTATGTGGGGCATGATGGGAAGGGGAATTACTCTGTACGCTCAGAAGAAAAGAAGTGGTACGAGTTTGATATCGTGAGTAAGGAAATTCATCTTGAATCAGGTGCGCCTGTGTATGTGTACAGTGCTGTGTTTGCTCCAACGGATCTTAACACAAACATTTTACACAAGTGGCAATATTATGATACAAACAAGAAAGAGTGGGTCACTTCAAGTAAAATACAATTTCCAATTAGCGGCGGGCGTGATGGAGGGTATAGAGGGTATTCATTCAAGGAAAGCGTTTTTCCGGGCAAGTGGCGCGTTGATGTTACTACAGAGCGCGGACAGATTCTTGGCAGGATACCTTTTAAGATAGTATTTTCTAAAAATACTCCTACATTCACTACGAAGTTGAAGTAAGTTTTTTGTAATGCAGAATGTGATAACATAAGACTATGTCAAAAGTTGTTTTTTTAAGGCACGGTGAAAGTGTCTGGAATAAGAAAAATATTTTTACAGGATGGACCGATGTAGAACTAACGGAGGCGGGAGAAGATGGTGCTCGTGAGGCTGGAAAACTCTTGAAAGAAAAAGGGTTTATTTTTGATGTTGCTTTTACTTCTTTTCTTGGTAGAGCAAATAAGACTTTAGAGCTTGTGTTGAAGGAAATGGATATTAATATTCCTGTTGAGAAAAGCTGGCGCTTGAATGAGAGACATTACGGAGCACTTCAGGGTTTAAACAAAAGAGAAATTGCAAAAGAACGTGGAGAAGATGTTGTGTTTAAGTGGAGGCGAAGCTACAAAGAAAGACCACCAAAGCTTTCTGAGGATGACCCTAGGCATTCTTCTAATGATTCCATTTGTTCGTCTATTGAAAGAGGGGAATTACCCAACGCAGAGTCTCTTGAGGATATGATCCTTCGTACACTGCCATACTGGAGAGAGGTGGTTGTCCCAAAGATAAAAGAAGGTAAAGATATTTTGATTGTGGGGCACGGTACAAATATTCGTGGGATGAGAAAATATCTTGAAAATATTTCAGATAAAGATATTGAGGATATTGATATTCCATATACAACACCGCTTGTGTATGAGTTTGATGAAAATGTAAATATTTTACATCACTACTACCTTGGAGATGAAGATAAAATAAATAAAACAATAGATGAGATCAAAGGACAGATAAAGTAGTAGGGTTAAAATAACTGACAGGGTCACTCCTCGTTCATTTTTGTTTTTGATGTTAACTTTTCAATAGCAAAAGAAACAACAGGAACAAGAAGAAGTGGTAATACCCCGATACACAGCAGTGCCCATGTTGGGTATTCTCCGTACGGAACTCTAAGTTCATTTACTGTATTCCAAATTAAAAGCCACCCAAGAAACAAAGGGATGATATATCTTATGGACATATTCCATTTTTTACCAATCTTCAATTTGGATCGTTCGTTGATAAAATTTTCCAGTTCTTTTTCTTTCCATAACCATCCTACGGTCAATGCTTCAAGTATTCCTATCACAACAAGTCCATAGTTAACAACGAAGTGGTCTACTATATCAAGAAAATAGAGTCCTCCTGTTGTTGTAAATACAATACCAGAAATTATACCTACAAGAGACAGCAAGAAAGCTACTTTTCTGGTGGATGTTTGTGGGTATCTGTCTTTGAACGATACAGCTACCGCCTCAAGTAACGAGAACGCACTGTCTATTGCGAGCATCAAAAACATACCAAAGAAAAGTATTGCAAAAAGAGAATTAAATGCCGGTAGTAGGTTTATCGCTTGTGGGAATACAACAAAAGCAAGCGCAGGTCCTCCCGTGACTACACTTGAAACTGAAACTCCTTGTTGTGTTGCCATGTACCCAAGCGTTCCGAAGACTACAATTCCAGACATTATACTAACCAAGAAGTTTCCACCTGCTATCCAGAGCACACCCGTTGTTATTTCATCTGTGCGTTTTTTAAGACTTCCGTAAGCAATCATTATTCCGAATGCAAGTGAAAGAGAGAAAAATACCTGCGAAAAAGCAGCAAGCCATAATTTGGGATCTACAAGTGCTCCCCAGTCAGGTATTAAAAATAATTTAAGTCCATCCAGTGCACCATCCAGTGTAACAGCGCGGATTATGAGGATTGCGAGAATAACAAAAGGTATAGTAGCAGTCCAGACAACAGCTTTGCTTATACTTTGTACTCCTTTGTGTACCGCAAGATAAACAAATACCCATGCAACGATAAGTCCTGAAAGTGCAGGCCACGACATTCCTCCCAGAGTATCGACTCCGGACGATAAGTTTAAGATGTTATTGAAAAAAAATCCTTCCGTGTCGTTACCCCAACCAAGAGATAAAGATGCCCCAAGGTAGTTTACACCCCAAGATACTACTACCATGTAGTATGACAGAACCATAAAGCCAAGCGTAAGTGCTGCCCACCCAATATAACGAAATTGTTTTTTGATGTGTCCGAATGCGTCCGATGCCCCGCTCTGCATCATTTGTCCAAGTCCTATTTCAAGAGTAAGAAGAGGAATGCCTATAACTAGGTTCGCAATAATAAGCGCCAGAACAAACGCACCACCACCGTGCTCGTATGCAAGATATGGGAATCGCCACAAATTCCCAAGTCCTGCCGCGGATCCTATCGCAGCAAGTATGAATACCCAGTTATTTGGCCAAAAATGTTTTTCCATAATAGGTAATTAATATTGAGGTAATTATACAGACCATGCGTCGAGAATGCCAAACTGTTGGTGTGGATAGCAGGTAAGAGTTAGGGTGGTGTTACTCCTGTTGAAAGAATTAGGAAGTGTAAACTTAACGCTGCAATGCTACAAAACTAGACAAGGATGTTTTGTTGTACGTTAATCAGTCCATAAGAAACTCTGAAAAAGGAGAATCAAACATGAAAAAAATTATGCAAATAATTGCTTTTATGTTCGCATCTTTCTTATTCAGCACAGCGGTAACAGCAGGAACTCCATTGTGTATAGATACTCAACATGCTGTACCGCATGATGAGTCGGATGCCCATGCTCTACTCGTTGCTGATGAAGGAAGTGGTGATGTGTTTTCATTTTTAGTGCAGTACTCATCCGAAAAATCACAAAAGGCTTTGTATGTCTGTAATGACATCCTGTTGCAACCGCGATGACTAACTCCAGAATTAGGTGTTGCTGTTGCTGTCTTTACTGATGGTTTTAATGGCATTGACGTTGGATTTGGAGGTGTCCATGGCTTTTTGCCTCGTATGGTTCCAACGTAAATCCCGGCGCTTAACAATAAAATACCTGTAGGTATTTGGCGACCCCATTCCTTGGTGTCGTTTTTCTGTATTTTGGGCTAAAAATTTTAAAAGTGGTATAATGAAATCAATGGAATTACTTGTGTCGACGTTAGATATAATAGGAAGTGTTTTTATTGCATATGCAGCACTGCGTGTGCACCATAGAGTGCTTGCGGAACATCAAGTAGACGATAAGGTTTTTAAATCGATGAAACGGGAGCAGAAAATAGGAATTACTGGCGCTGTGTTAATCGTAGCGGGGTACATTGTGGAGCTTTTGTTGTTACTCTAATCACTTTAGTGTTTAAATAACCATGAATAATATTGAATTTACATACAAAGACTCACTTATTAGCTGGGATAAGGTAATTGAAACATCAAATACACTTTCACAATACACAAAACATCTTCATCTTATAGCTGATATTGGTAGTTCTACTGAAGATAAAATAAATTACAAAGAAGCAGAGTCGTCCGTTAATCTTCCTTTTGATTTTAATTTATACAAAAAAGTTGCCGAAGTCGCAAAAAAAATAGATACGGAGAATTTAAAATATATAATCGTTGTCGGTATCGGAGGTTCTAATCTTGGGACTAAGGCTATATACGATGGTATCGTTGGAACCCTAGACCCATTTTTAAGTGAAAGGATACCAAAAATAATATTTGCAGATACCGTGAGTCCTAGTCTCTTGGAAGACATCCGTACAATAATAGACAAAAACATTACAGCTCATGACGAGGTCTTGATAAATGTTATTAGTAAATCAGGTGCCACAACAGAAACAATTGCGAATTTTGAAACAATTTATTCATTTTTCAAAAACCGATTTGGTGATGTGAAAAACAGAGTAGTAGTAACAACAGATCGTGATTCAAGGTTATGGAACAAGGCGAAAGGGTATGGATTTGAAACACTTGAAATACCTGCAATGATTGGTGGTAGATATTCCGTTTTTTCTTCAGTAGGGCTTTTCCCTTTGGTTGTTGCAGGTTTTGATGTTGGTAGTCTCTTGGATGGTGCGCGAATGATGCGCGATGAATGTATAAAAAAAGATGTAATAGAAAATCCTGCACTTACATCCGCTGCTCTTATTTACTTGCATAATAAAGCCGGTGTATCAATTCACAATAGTTTCTTTTTCAACCCTGAGCTTGAGTCAATGGGGAGGTGGTACAGACAGCTTATGGGTGAAAGTATTGGAAAGAAGTTTGGATTTAGTGGAGATGAAGTAAATGCCGGGATTACACCAATTGTTTCAATAGGCTCCACAGACCTTCATTCAATGGCACAACTTTATCTTGGTGGACCTAAGGATAAGTTTACTACTTTTGTATATGCGCATGTGGATGATATAAAAACATCTGTTCCAGAAGATATGCTTTTTCCAGAACTTGTAGATGGTATAAAAGGAAGAGAGTTTTCAAAAATAATGGATGCTATTTTTGGTGGAGTTAAAGAGTCTTACAAGAAAAATGGGTTATCTTTTGTTGAGGTACGACTACCCAATATGAATGAGTATACGCTAGGGCAGTTTTTGCAGTTTAAGATGTTAGAGATGATGTATTTAGCACAACTGCTTGGTGTTAATGCATTTGACCAACCTAATGTTGAGGATTATAAAAGAGAAACAAGAAAGATACTACAGGAAGTAAGATCGTTTTAGTCCAAAAAGCTAACAGGAGGCGAAATTTAAAGGTTTTGTATGTTGTGGATAAGTTTTATAACTTTTTGTTATTTTCTTGCTAAAATAAAACAATGACTAAAACAGCAATAATTATTTCAGGTTTACTTTTACCAGGGGTCTTGTTTGCGCAGGAGTCGTATGTTGATTATTCAAATACATATTCTATTTTAAACATGTATTCATTTTTGAGTGTTATTGTAATAGGTGCTATTACGAGTATCATTGTTCTAATGAATGCCAAAAAGATGAGTGGGGGTATTTTTGGCGAGGCACTGGGGTACTTTGGTGTTGGTATGTTGGTTATGTTGGCTGGTATTACTGTTTCATTAGGTTTCGCTCTTTTTTCAGAGCAGTCATTGGGGGTTGTTGGAAATATGTTTTATATTATAGGTTATGTGTTAATGGCTGTTGCTGCAGATAAGATCCGCAACATCATTCAAGGTAAATAAATATTATGGATAAAGATAAAAAAGAACAGTATAGAGCACTTTTGTCTGAGATAATCTCTAAGCAAATTGTTATTTTGGGTCCATCCATATCAGTGCTTAAAGCACGCAATGTGCCTGGGTTGTCTGTTTCTGATGATGGTACCGTTACAGATGTTTCTGGTGACCCAGAACTTGCATTAAAACAACTCATTGATCAATACGTGGAACTTTCCGGACAGATAGTTAAAAATGCACTCGGTACTATTTTTGAAAAATATCCATCTATTAAAAAACCGATGGACTAAACACCAATGCACGTAATTTCGACAATAATTATACTAACCCTCTCGTTATTTTTGGTGGGTTTTTTGTATTGGCGTGCTGGTGTTTTTAAAAAAGAAATAAAAAAAAGAGAAGAGGAGATTAAGCATCAGATGTATGAACTTGCTATTTTAAAAGAGATTGGAGACCGTGTAGGGTATTCTTTAAACTTGGAAAAAATAGTTGATGTTATAACCGGCTCGCTGTCTCAATTCATTGAATTTAGCACGGCATCTTATATGTTGCTTGAACCAAATAGCATTGTATTTAAAACAGAACTTAAAGAGTCTGTTTCAAAAGGATTTATATCAGATGTCGAAGAGAGAATGCTCCATTCTCTCTCGGCTCTGCTCGGAAAGGAGCTATCAGACGTTGATATTGAAGACACAGTAACAGGAGTGATAACCTCCGAAGATAATCATGACCCAGTAAGGTCATTCTTTAATATTCCACTCGTTATTGGTGGAAATGTTTTAGGGATATTAACCGTTGCGCATACACAGGAAGGACTTTACAAGGAAGAAGAAATGACTCTTTTGTACAAGATTGTTGCACAGGCTTCGCGTGCAGTCACACAACTTGAGGAGGTTATAAAAACAGAGCAAGGTAAGCTGGGGGCTATGGTTGAAAGTATGGCTGACGGTGTTGTTATGACAGATAGTGATTATAGGGTAATAGTCGCAAACCCTGAGGCAAAACACATCATAGGCTTTAAGGGAACCGACGAGGTTACGGTATTTGATTTTATAGACAAATTGTCTGGCAAGTTTGATATACGTGGAAAGCTGGAAGAGAGTGTAAAGATGGGAAAAGTATTTGTTGTTGATGATCTACTGGTAGACGAAAGAGCGTTTCAGGTGTTTGTATCGCCAGTAACACGGAATATCTCTTCTAATAAAGAGAAAACACTAGGTGGGTTGGTTATCTTCCATGACGTTACTCGAATAAAAGAAGCTGAAAAGATGAGGGAAGAATTTACTTCTATGATTGTACATGAACTGCGGTCTCCTTTGGATGGTATAAAAAAAATGGGGGAACTTATGCA
Organism: uncultured Candidatus Saccharibacteria bacterium; assembly: GCA_964430255.1. Lineage (GTDB taxonomy): Bacteria > Patescibacteriota > Minisyncoccia > Phycocordibacterales > UBA1539 > CAYSEK01. The sequence continues at coordinate 1,750 of CAYSEK010000010.1, read as the reverse complement.
TAGTGATCCTTCTATTAGACAAGACAAAAAAACACACAGTGAGTATATGAAAATGATTTATGAAAGTTCATCAGAGATGCTTGAACTTGTCAGTGATTTGCTTGATGTCGCAAAGATTGAGTCTGGTAAATTTAGCGTTAATAAAACCCCGTCTGATGTTAAGAAGATAATTGCAGAGCGAGTAAAATTCTTTGAAGCGACCGCGGAGGATTCCAAAATAGAATTATCAGCCTCTTTGGACAGCAGTACTCCTGAAAAAGTAGAAATAGACCCAAGGAGAATTTCTCAAGTTCTTAATAATCTTATCTCAAATGCATTAAAATTTACAAGCCCTGGAGGGAGAGTTGTAGTTCAGTCCCTCGTACACAGAAAAGGTGTATCTTTACAAGAGGAGTTAAAAGGATCTAATCTAAATTGGTTCATAAGAGACGACCTTAAGGATCTATCGGACTCTGTTGTTATTGCGGTGACTGATACTGGCCTTGGTATCTCAAAAAGTGATATCGAAAAACTTTTTAACAAGTTTGTGCAATTTGAAGCAGCAGCAAGAAGCAAGAAACGTGGGACAGGGCTTGGTTTGGTTGTATCAAGGGGTATAGTGAAGGCACACAACGGTATAATCGGTGTTGCATCTGAAGAGGGGGTTGGGAGTTCGTTTTATTTTACAATTAGGTTATAATCATAATATGCTAAAGAAAATTTTAATAATTGATGATGATAAGATATTTTCAAAAGTACTAAAAGATGCGTTTACTTCCATCGCTGATAATGATTACATTGTTGTTATTGCTCATGATGGAGAAGAGGGCTTTGAAAAAGCAAAAGAAGAAAAACCAGATCTTATTATTTTAGACCTTATGATGCCAAAAGTCGGTGGGATAGATTTTCTTAAAAAAATGAAAGAACATGATGGTGCGATAAGTATCCCCATCCTTATAAGTTCTCAAATTTCAGATATTGAAAAAATAAGCGAAGGAATAGAGCTCGGAATAAAAGGATATATAGTAAAGGCAGATTATAGTTTGGAGAGTATAATAAAACAAGTTGAGGATATTTTAAATGGTAGATAATTTTTGCTTTTTACTACAAGACTCAAAAATCACAAAAAAACACTTAGGTTTAAATAAATTAATCTGAGTGTTTTTTTGTTTTAATTTATTGTGATATAATACCCATAGGGTAACCCCCTATGGGTATTATCATAAATAATAGATTTAAAAAATGAAAATAAAAAGAAAAATACAGTTTGTATTGTTGTCTTTGGTAATAGGTACTGTGTTGTATGGTGTGTTTTGGGTTGTAACATTACCCAAAATTCCACAATCAGAAATTGTTTCAAGAAATGGTATTCATATACACTCAACATTGTCTATTAGTATTAATGGTGAGAGTGTTAACATACCCGCAGGTATTGGGATTAGTAAGATTAATCATTCTTCTATGCACACACATGACCCTAATGGAGTTATTCATATGGAGTACAGTGGAGTTGTGCAAGAAAAAGACATTAAGCTGGAAAGATTCTTTGATATATGGGGTGAGGATTTTAATCAAGATTCATTCATGGGGAATCCTATTGAAGAAAATAGTGTAATAAAAATGACGGTTAATGGTGAGGAAAATCTAGAGCTCGAAGAGTATTCTATGAAAGATGGAGATATTATTGAAATAATCTACAAATAGTTAAATAAAAACATGGAAGAAAATATAAAAGAAGATCTATCGAAACAATCAGGCGAGATTATTAAAG
>CAYSEK010000009.1:4062-16361 GCA_964430255.1 uncultured Candidatus Saccharibacteria bacterium | reverse complement strand
CACTGTCATTGTCTAGGGAGTCTGAACATTGATAGGTTGGAGTTGTTGTGGTTGTTGTGCCTCCTGTTCCTTCATCTGCACCTAAGTCCCATGGAGAGGTTCTGGTTTCTCCATCTATGTCTGCAGTGAAAGCAAAGTCAGTATCAGATGATAAATCTACACCTTGACCTATTACTGGGTTTGAAGATGACAGATGAAGGTCGTAATTGCTGTAATCTGCAAAGAGTGAAGTTCCTGTGACAGCTGACAAGTCTATGTAGTTTGAATCACTGGTTGGTCCGGTTGTGTTCCCTGCGTTGTTGGTGGAATCAGCGTTGCAAGAATCGTATCCAAGATAAGAAGTAATGGTATTAAATGCTATATTGTTTTTTAATACACTATATGAATCTCGACACCTGAAACCGGTATCTGCGTTAATGACTGTATTGTTGTACATTATACCTTTTGCGGTTGCTGATGGGCCTCTGAGGTAAATACCTGTAGCAAAATCATAAACTATATTGTTGATTGCATAATTATTTGCAGTGTTCCCAGCATCAGGAAGCGTTATCCCGAATCCACTGTCTCCTCCTCCTGTATTTCTTACAATATTATTTGATATAGTTATGTTGCCAACAGGAACACCACTACCAATACCACCTGAATTTAAACTAATCGCATTATTTTCAATCTGAATACCATCTACAATAATGTTGTCTACGGCTGGTCTGATTATTATCCTACTAACATTCACCACCACCCTATATTTTGTATCATCCCACACACCCCCATGCCTCGCCTCTGGTGTGGTATAAATTTTAATGTAGTTTGTTGCAGAAGTTGTCCAACCATCTATGGCAACTTCTAAGGTGTCAGGATTAATCCATGCACCTTCTATTTGAGCTATTGCGATCTCATTTGACACAACAAGGTCTCTTTGTTCTCCTGCTTCCCATGAAGAGAGAGAGGAGTAACAATTTGCAGTTGGTATTGATGAGAGAGAACAATCCTCACGTATTATTGCAATTGATGCTGTTTGTGCTTGTGCGGTACTAAAGAATGATTGCTTTAGTGTTTCGATGATTTGTTTTAATGAATCAAGCTGTGATGCAATAGAAGCAAGTTGTGTGCCTCCTTGTGTTTGTGCGCTTAGTATCGCTGTGGGAGTTAGAATGATAGAGATTAATAACACTACTGCGATTAGGACGTTTTTTATTTGATGCATGGTTTGTTTAGTTGTGATTAATAATATGTTGTTTGTTTAATTGTACTTTGGTGTGAGAGTTGGTGCAATGTGGACAACAAAAAACCGCCTGATGGCGGTTTTTATTACTGATACTCAAGTGCCCTAGGGTTCATTGTTGTTATTTCTTCAACTCTTCAGTAAATAGCTTATTGAGAATCTTCGAATTAGCACTTCCTTTTGTCACCTTCCCACCTCATTTATCTAAAAATATTGTCGTGGACTTCGCTTCGTCATATGATTACCCCTTTAATTCTTCAATAAACAACTTACTGAGGATCTGCGGATTCGCAGATCCTTTTGTCGCTCGCATCCCCTGTCCAATAAGATACTGCATTGATGATTCTTTTCCGGACTTGTATTCAGAAACTGCTTGCTCGTTGTCTTTTATTATCTGAAGGACTATTTCTTTAAGCTCTCCTTCATCATTTTTTTGCAACAACCCTTGTTTTTCGGCAATTTCCTTTGGAGTGCTTCCCTTGTCATACATTATTACCAAAATATCCTTAGCTCCACGAGAGGAAACATCTCCTGACCCTGCCATAACTATCAATTCTGCAAAATCTTTTACATCGGGAAACTTTAACTCCTCTTTATTTTTCATAAGCCCGATAAGATCGGATGTAATATAATTTGATGCAAGTTTTATTTTATTTTTGTCTCCATTCAGATGAGACGCAACACCTTCAAAGAAATCACCAAGTTTTCTATCAACAACAAACGATTCTATGTCTTCATCCTTAATGCCAAATTCTTTCTTATAACGTTCACGTTTCTCCCATGGGAGCTCAGGCATTTCCTTTTCAAGCTCGGAAGAATTAAATTCACTTATTTCACTAATACGCAATTTTGGAAGATCGGGATCTGGGAAATAACGATAGTCATGTGCGGACTCTTTACTACGCTGAGAAAATGTTGCTCCTTTGTTTTCATCCCACCCACGTGTTTCTTGCATGACTTCCTCTCCACTCTCAAGCGCTTTTATTTGTCTGTCTATCTCATACTCGATTGCTTTCTCCACAACTTTAAAAGAGTTTAGATTTTTTACTTCAACTTTTGTACCAAATGTTTCTGTCTTACTTACACTTATATTCGCCTCCACGCGCATCTCCCCTTTCTCCATATTCGCATCTGATACACCGAGACAACGCAGTAAGAGTTGAAGTTCTCGTGCAAACCTGCCTGCCTGCGCTGAATCTACAACCACAGGCTCAGTGACCAATTCCATAAGCGGAACTCCAGCACGATTAAAATCCACCAAGCTATGGTCGCCATGATGTGTTGAGCGCGCCGTGTCCTCCTCTAAATGAACTCTTGTTATTTCTACCCCAGCGAGTTTTCCACCGGAAACTAGAGGATATTTATATTGACTTATCTGATACCCTTTTGGGATGTCTGGATAAAAATAATTCTTACGATCAAATTCAGTAAAATCCGCAAGCTCTGCATTTAAAGCTTTGCCAACCTTTAGTACATACTTTACTGCCTTTTTGTTCATCACAGGAAGAGTCCCGGGATGAGCCATACACACAGGACAAATATTTACATTGGGTTTTTTCTCTTCCGAGTCGTTAATAGAACTACAAAACATTTTTGTTTGTGTCTTAAGCTCTGCATGTATTTCCAGTCCTATTGTTGGTTTATATTGACTCTCCATGATTATCTATCTTGATGTGTTTTTATAACTTAACTTCATTATCAAGCGCGCCTTCTCCCACAATATCAAATTGTACAAGTATAGGGTTTCCTTCTTTATCTACTGTTGGAGTATCAAGCAACGCATCAAATTCCCCGTCACCATCATCTGTGTGTAATACTGCAAATAGAACATCCCCTTCAATCACCTCTTCATCTATATCCATAAGAAAATTTGCATTAGAACCAACTTGCAGAAGCTCTGACACGCCGATAATTTCACCTGGTTTACTGTCCTCGTTTCTGTGTATAACAACATACCCTTCTTCTTGTAAAAATGCATTTTCAATAAATATATTAGCTCCACCAGCTTGTTGTGGAACGATCAAAGACACAACCAACTCTTCCATTACTTCTTCTTGTACTGCCGTATCTGGCTCAATAACATTTTTCTTTAAAAACGAATTGAGCAAGAAAAATCCTGCGATGATGCTAAGAATTATTATTGTAAATATTATGATGCCTTTATTTTTCATATTCTTTTTATTTAATGTGTCTTTTAAGTTATTTATCTCAAGTATACTATCTTATACACCCTGTGTCACTTTCAAGATCTAAGTATTTTTATCAGCCCATCTGTAAAAATCTTTAAGGAATCATCGTCATAAATAGATATTGTATACAAGTCGCCGCCATCACCAAATTGCATTTTTGCATTTTTTACAGTCTCCTCCGACACAACATCTGTTTTTGTAAGTACTATAATTTCTTTTTTTTCTGACAACTCTTTGTCATACTCCTCCATCTCTTTTCGTATCGTATCATAAACACCACGTACATCTTCATTTTCAAGTGAAATTAAATGTACCAACATTTTTGTTCTTTTAATGTGACGCAGAAATTTATATCCTAGCCCCTTACCTGTTGATGCCCCCTCAATAAGTCCAGGTATATCAGCAAGAATATATCCGTACAGATCGCCAAGGTTTGGCTCAAGTGTAGTAAACGGATAATCAGCGGTTCTAGCTTTTGCTCCTGTTATTGCGTTAAGCAAGCTTGATTTACCTGCATTTGGCAACCCAACAAACCCAACATCAACAACAAGCTCAATCTCAATTGAAAAATCTGCCTGCTGTCCTTTTTGTCCAGGCGTCCACTCTTTAGGACAGATATTTGTAGAAGATTTGAACGACTCATTACCACGTCCACCATTCCCACCTTTAAGTATTAAAAGTTTTTCTCCTTCTTTCTCGAGAGAAAATCTCTCCCCTGTTTCGTGATTAGTAACAACAGAGCCAATTGGCAACTTGATTAATAGGTCCTCTCCGTCTAACCCATGCTCGCTGTTTTTCCTTCCACTTTCTCCATTCTCTGCAATAAACTCCTTCTTGTGTTTATATTTTGCCAAGATATTTATATCTCGAACAGAAACAAGGTAAACATCACCGCCACTACCGCCATTTCCACCAGAAGGTCCGCCAAACTCCCTCCCCTTCTCATGGCGCCAACGCTCCACGCCATCGCCACCATCGCCAGCTTTTATGAAAATATTTAGTTCGTCTACAAATGCCATATATTAGTTTTAAATTAAAAGTCTAAGATGAGAAATACTAACCGCTGTTTTCGACTGCAATCTTCGCAAGTGCTAACGCTCCTTCGTAAGACCCAGCGACAGCTATGAATCTTTTATTGTGACAAAAAATAGCGTCTTTTACTCCTGTAATATCCACAAGGTCTTTCCCCGCTTTACCTGCCCAACTCTCCGGAAAATCTTTTCTGTTTTTAAACCCAGCTGAATCATCACGCACCGCTTTCGCTTTCCACGCCCCGCCATTCTGATGGTCAGGCTTCACTATGTAAAGTGGCTCAGGGTAGTCGTTTAAAACATTCTCCCATGGATAATGCCCGTCAATAATTACGATACGCTTATCTTCAGTATTATTGTAAGCATCAACAACCAAAGACCTTCCTTCGGCCTCATCTTTTGCATTGACAATTTCCCGCTCCAGTATTTTTCTGGCAAACGGCAAATACTCCATAAAAGCAGACAAGTGGTCATTACGACCTTCTTTTTCTTCTTTCCAGGTTGGTCTAAATACAGATGTTATATTATGAATAATATAAGGCCAAATATCTTCTGAGACCTTTTTGAAAGTTTCAACGCCGTTATCTGCAGAATCAACAGGATAGCCAAATCTTTGATCAACGATATTCGCAGCTTCCTGTGAGCCACACAAACGTGCGCCATATTTCTTCCACACTAACCCAAAAGAAGAATACGGGATTCCATTTTTTCTCTCTCCTGCCCCTCCTTTTTGGTGATGATCAAAACGATTTTTGTCCGAATCGTAAACTCCGCCAATATCCACCACAAAATCGCCAGTTTCAATAACTTTCTCATCACGGGTACGTATAATCTCAAACGGTTCATCCACAACCATTGTAAGCACAGTAACAGCGAACACATCGTCGGTATGAAAATTACCACTATGAGTAATTATCTTTTTCTTATTATTTTCCATATTAAAATGACCACTGAAAGACCCCAGTATAAACTAAAACACAGCACAATGAAAGCCCTAAAAGAACATACCTTTTGAAGCTCAATAGATAGGTTTTGATCTATTTAGTAAGAACGAACACCCAAAGTAGGTTGTCCTGTAACAATAAATCTATTACCAAGATAACTAAACACTGAGACAAGAAGTGCCCCCAAAATCGCAACGCCTAAACCTTCTACATAAAACCCTTCAATGAATGTGGAAAGAAACCAAAAAAGAAAACCATTAATGACAAATATAAAAAGCCCGAGAGAAATGATGTTAATTGGCAACGTAAGTATCACAAGTATCGGACGAATTACAGCATTTACTATCCCAAGAAAAAGTGCCACGATAAGCGCGATATAAAACGAGCTTACCGAAATGCCCGGTATAAGATAGGCTGCTACCAAGAGCGATAGCGCGCTTATGAACCACTTTGCGATTATTGTCATAAATAGATAATTTGTGTTATTTGTTGCTCTTAATAACATTCATGGACTCGCCTTTCCCAAATGCTTGTATATTTTCTATTGTTGTATCAACGATACGCTCAATAGCTTCTTTTGTGTTAAACGCATTATGCGGTGTAATAATAACTTGTGGATGATCAATGAGATACTGATTAGCAAGCAATACACGCAAACTCTCAGGATTTGGATGCTCCTCTACGAGAAGCTCAGTATCATCATCCATATAACCCTCCTCTTCTAGAACATCCAGCCCAGCACCTGCGAGTGTACCACTTTCAAGAGCAGTGATAAGAGCTCGTGTTTCAACAAGTCCTCCACGAGCAGTATTGATCAAATATGCACCCTTTTTTATTTTTCCAATATTCTTAGAATTTATCATGTGGTGCGTGTGCTCATTGTATGGCGCATGTAAACTTATAATATCAGAACCTGCAAGAAGTTCATCAAATTCTACATATTTAAAATCAAGCTCCTTTGCAAGCTCATCGTTATGTTTTACATCAAATGCAAGAACATTCATTCCAAAACCTTTTGCCATCTTTATTGCATGTGATCCAATATTCCCTGTTCCAACTATTCCTATTGTCTTCCCTTTCAGGTCAAAACCTCGAAGCCCCTCAGGAGAAAATTTTCCTTCTTTGAGCACCCTGTCATATGATTCATATGTCCTCCTCGAAAGATTGAGAATTAATGCAAATGCTTGCTCTGCGACAGTGTTTGCACCATAAAACGGAACGTTTGAAATTACAATTCCTCTTTTTTCAGCCTCTTCAAGGTCGAGATGATCAAAACCTGTTGAGCGAGTTGCGATAAACTTTAAATTTGGAAACCTGTCCATTTCTTCTTTCCCAATTTTTGATTTAACAAACACGCAAAGAGTGTCTGCTTCTTCGTCTGTTTGTGTTGGATAATCCTGCAATGGTCCTTCAAAAAATGTGATGTCGTCTGAAGGAAGCTTCCCTTTTACGTAATCCTGCTCCCAGTCTTCGCGTGAAAAATATATTATCTTCATAATTTTATTATTATAGTTTAAGGTAATTAATTATATTTTTTAAATTCTTCTTCTATCTCCAGTAGTCGATTGTATTTCACTTCTCTTTCTTTCTGTAGTGGTGAACCAGCTTTGATACCATAAGCACCTACCCCAACAGCCAAGTCAGCGATAAATGTATCTAGTGTTTCGCCACTGCGATGAGAAGCAATTGTTTTCCATCCAGAACCATGCGCAATAGTAACAGCCTCATATACTTCAAGTAATGTGCCTATCTGGTTCGGTTTTATTATAACAGCATTTGATGCTTTTTTCTCAGCCATTTCGGTTATTAAAGATGGATTCGTAACCGTCAAATCATCTCCAACAACCAAAACATTTTCGCCAATTGCTCCAACAAGACTGGAAAAACTCTCCGCATCAGACTCCTCAAAAGGATCTTCAATGCTTAAAAGCTCAAACTCTTCTGTGAGTTCTTTATAAAGTTCCAACAGTTCTAAGGGAGAGTAATCTTTATTCAGTAAATTGTATTTTCCATCCTTATAAAATTCCGTAGCTGCGGCGTCAATTGCAAGAAACATGCCCTCGTTCGCAATAATTTCACTAAGTAGAGCAAAAGGTTCCTCAACACTTTCAAAAATAGGTGAGTACCCTCCCTCATCTCCCAATGGAACATCACCAAATCTTTCCTTGAGCTTTGCTCCGAGTATATCTATTATTTTTTGCGCTTTTTTGTATGATACAGAAACTAGCTCATCTTTTGGCACTATCATATACTCCTGAAACGGTAACCTGAACCGCCCGGCTTCGCTATTCGGTTGAAAATCAGAATGAGCTCCGCCATTTATTATGTTCATGAAAAGTTTAGGCAGTCTAGCGTTTGCGCTGTTTGTATCTGCGATAAACTTCCACACAGGAACACCTTCTATTACCGCAGCGAGTTTTGTGGCAGCAATACTCACACCAAGCATTGCATTTGCGCCAAGATTGCTTTTATTTTCTGTTCCATCAAGCTCCAAAAGCAAACGGTCTATCTCCGTTGGAGTAATCTCTTTTCCAACGATTTCTAATGAAATAACATCTTCTACATTTGCAATCGCCTGTGTAACACCCCGACCGTCATCGTCACGCTTTTCAAGTGCCTCCTTTGAGCCAGTACTTTTACCAGAAGGTACAGCAGCAACCACAGAGATATCTCCTGAAAAAAGCTCTACTTCCACTGTTGGTACACCACGTGAGTCAAGAATATTTTTTGCAATACATTGTGTGATTTTCATAATAATTTTAAAAACACAAACCACTTGGTGGTCGGACCCCCAAGTGGTTTGTCGAGTTTATTATTTCCCCATCTTCTTTTCTTCCTCTGCAACTTCAAATATCATCTGGATCATTGAGTCTGGATTGAGCGACACTGCATCAATCCCCTCGCTAATTAGAAATCTCAAAAACTCTGGATAGTCCGATGGAGCCTGTCCACAAAAACCAATATACTTACCTCTGTCTTTACATGCTTTTATCGCTTGAGCGACAAGAATCTTTACGGCAGGATCGTTTTCGTTTGAAATAGGCGCAACGAGAGCAGAGTCCCTATCCATACCAAGTGTCATCTGAGTCAAATCATTTGACCCGATTGAAAATCCATCAAATACATCCAAAAACTCATTTGCACGAATCACATTTGTAGGAATCTCACACATTACATATACATTAAATCCATCTTCTCCTTTCTTTAGCCCGTGACTTTCCATTATAGACAACACTTCCTTTCCTTCTTCAGGAGTGCGACAAAACGGTATCATTGCATTAAGATTTTTCAATCCAAACTTTTCGCGTACTCTTTTTACTGCCTCAACTTCAAGAGCAAACGCAGGGGCAAAATCAGGATGCGCGTAACGAGATGCGCCACGCCATCCAAGCATAGGGTTCTCTTCTCTTGGTTCATACAAATCACCACCAACTAGCGCGCGATATTCATTTGTCTTAAAATCTGAAAAACGAACTATTACTTGATTCGGGTAAAAAGCGGCTGCTATCTGAGCGATACCTTCTGAGAGTTTTGAAACAAAAAATTCTTTTTTGTTTTCGTAGCCAACAGTCAATTCTTCTATCTCTTTTTTTAGCTTTTCATCTTTCAGCTCGTCAAAATGCAGAAGTGCGAGTGGATGGATGCGAATCTGTGACGCAATGATGAACTCCTCACGCGCAAGACCAACTCCATTATTAGGCAACCTTGCATGCATGAATGCCCCATCAGGACTACCGACATTTAAAGCAAGAGAAGTTTTTACTTTTGGTATTTCAGAGAGATTGTGTACACTCTTTTCGTAATCAAGCTCTCCTTTATATATCTTACCAACCGCACCAGAAGAGCAATCTATAGTAATCATATCTCCTGTCTTTATTTTTGAAACAGGTGGTCCAACTCCAATAACGGCGGATATCCCAAGCTCACGTGATACGATAGCCGCATGAGAAGTTCTTCCTCCTTTTTCAGTTACGATAGCAGCTGCCTTTTTCATTATCGGCTCCCAGTCAGGGTCAGTTATTTCCGTAACCAATATCTCACCTTCTTTAAACTCATTAAGTTTTTTGGTTGATTGAATGATTCGGGCGCGACCTGAAACAATTTTTGTACCTATAGAAATCCCTTCTGTGATAAGCTCCCCTTTCTCTTTCAAGCGATACTCTGCAATATCAAATCCTTTTTTCTCAGACTGCACTGTCTCCGGGCGAGCCTGAACAATGTAGAGCTCACCAGTTATTCCGTCTTTTGCCCATTCAATATCCATCGGCATCGGATGCCCAACTCTTTTGGTATAATGTTCTTCAATAACAACTCCCCACTCTGCAAGTGTTAATATTTCCTTGTTTGTAAGAGTAAAACTCTTTCTCTCCTCAGTAGATGTTTCAACTTCCTTCACTGGAGAAGTGCGTGAATTTGTATAGATCATCTTGGTCTTCTTTGCACCAAGACTTTTTTTAATAATAGGTCTGTACCCTTCTTTAAGTGTTGGTTTAAATACTATGAATTCATCAGGTGTAACTTTTCCCTGCACAACCATCTCACCAAGCCCCCACGAACTGTTGATGGGAACAACGCCCCTAAATCCTGTTTCCGTATCAAGTGTAAACATAACCCCTGATACAGCTTTGTCGCTACGAATCATTTTCTGCACACCAACAGAGAGCGCCACATCAAAATGATCAAACCCTTTGTCAACTCGGTATGAAATAGCCCTATCTGTAAACAAAGATGCCATCGCAGCGCGTATTGCCTTTATAACTTCTTTGTCTCCGGAAACATTCAGGAAGGTCTCGTGTTCTCCAGCAAACGATGCACCTGGCAGATCTTCAGCCGTTGCAGAAGAGCGCACAGCAACATCAGTATCTCCATCTCCATACGCACTAGAAAGGTCTTTGTAAGCTTTTTTGATCTCAATTTCTAACTCAGCAGGAAGATTCGCTTTTAAAAAAGCTTTCCTTACTTTTTTGCCACTTCTCTGGAGTGCCCTAATATCACTAGTATCAAGATTGTCAAGTTCTTTGTGCATCACATCTGCTAACCCGGAATCATTTACAAACCTTCTGTATGCCTCTGAGGTAACAACAAATGCGTTCGGCACTCTTATGCCCTTTGGAACAAGGTGTGTATACATTTCACCAAGTGATGCATTCTTACCACCGACAAAAGCAACATCGTCATTTGTGACTTGATCAAGCCAAAGAATTAGTTTTTGTGATTTATCCATTTTGTTTATAGGCTTCTAGATAGTTAGACTTCTAGAACATTATTTTTAATAACTATATTTTAACATAAAACCAAGCTAATACGTTTGGGGAAAACAATAAAGAGAAAGCTAGTCGACATCTTAGTCTTTCATCAATGTAAAATACAAATCTGAAACATTACTTCCTGTCCTGCCAACATCCAAACCGCCATTAGTTTTCTTGAAAAATTCATACGAATCATTACTCTCTAAAAATCCATCTACATTGAGTCCAATTTCTCTGCTTTTTTCAAGAAGCTCTACATCACCAATCGCACCCGCGGCTGGAGAATTGTCCCAGCCATCAGATGCAGATGCCACAACAACCTCTCCGTCTTTTACAAAAGGAAGTGCCCCTAAAACAAGCTCTTGATTTCTTCCGCCAACTCCATCACCTGACACTGTGACAGTGGTCTCTCCACCATACAACAAGCAAGTTCCTTGTTTTCCCCCAAGTGCCAACTTCTTTCCTATTTCTCGCGCTTCACCTTGTATTTGAGCATCCACGATAGTCGCACCATACCCTAACTCTTTTGCTTTATCTTTCATTGCAGAAAGTGCAGTCTCGTTGGTAAGCAATAAAATATTATCTACCTTTTCAAAGTATTTTTCTTCTTTAGGTGTTTCAAGCACATCACAATTTGGAAGCTTACAATCTGTTAAAATATTATATTTTAACAGAATTCTTTCTGCATCTTCTTTTGTTGTTACATCCATAATAGTAGGTCCAGAAGCGATAGTACCGATATCGTTCCCGGGCACATCGGAGAAAATAAGCGACACAATTTTTGCAGGATATGCAATTTTTGCAAACTGTCCCCCTTGTATAAGAGATAGGTGTTTACGTACAATATTAAGTTCTTTTATGTTCACACCTTTTTTCATTAGTGTTTTTGTTATTTTAGTGAGCATCTCACATTTCATGTCATGAGGAAGACAAAGAAGAGCCGAGCCACCACCAGAAATAACGGTAATGACCAAATCAAGTTCAGTAGCAGTCTCAAGCATTTCTTTTACCGATTGCGCTGCCTCAACATTCGCCTCAGACGGAAATGGGTGTGTACCAATACGAGATCGTATTCTCTTCAGCTCAACCCCTCTTATGTCGATAACAACACCATCAGATATCCTATCTCCTAAAAGATCTTCAAAAACCTCACCGGCGTCTGCAGAGCATTTTCCGATACCAACAAAAAATATCCTTTTATACTCGTTTAGTTTTATCTTCTTATCTCCTATTGAAAGGATACTGTTTTCAACTTTTACTTGAGACATTATTACTTTTTTAGTTGAGATCGCATTGTATCCTGTCTCCAGTATTTCGAGCGCATCTCTCCGAAGAGGTGTCTTTGCAAGCTCATCAAAGTTTCTTATCACATGTTCATTCATAACAATATTATATCATAAGCAATTAAAACACCTTCATATATACAAAAACTGCACGCTTTTCATGCGTGCAGTTTTTGTATATTACTTATTCAGCTATATATCTAAACCTAGAGATATCTTCTCCGTTAACCTCAACAGTCTCTAGGAACATTTTTAGTGGGCGAACCCACATAGTATTTACACCCATTCCTTTCACAGAATCTGGAGATTATACACAACCAATTCCTCCATAGTCTCACTATGCAAAGCCACTCCGATTACTTCAACTTCCGTTCCTTTGTA
>CAYSEK010000009.1:0-3962 GCA_964430255.1 uncultured Candidatus Saccharibacteria bacterium | reverse complement strand
GAGCTTTAATTTATTTTCCATAATATTTTAAACGTAAGTACGAACGTACTTACGTTTCATTTTACACCCCGCAACATTTTTTGTACTTCTTTCCGCTTCCACATGGACATAGGTCATTGCGACCAACCTTAGTGCCATCTTCTTTGTGTAAAGTAGAACTTACGACAGATGTAATGTTTTCGGTTTGTTTATTTTCTGAAGAACCACCAAGAAAATTTAAAGCTTCTTTCTTTTCTTTCAGTTTTTGTTCTTCTCTCGCAAATGCGCCCGCGCCAATGTTTGGCAGAAGTTCAACAATATGATGTTTAATGGATTCTTGCATCTCTTTAAACATACGCAGACCGTCTTTCTTGTATTCAACAAGTGGATCACGCTGACCATACGCGCGTAAATTTACAGAGCTTCGCACATAGTCCATCGCCTCCAAATGCTCCATCCAGAGCATATCAATCACCTGAAGAATAAGACGGCGTGATGCTCCGTAAAAATTCTCTTCCCCAAGTTCTTCTATCTTCTTTTTAATGATTCCCGACAAACGATCATCCACTTCTACCGCTTCGTCTAGAATCCCTTTTACTTCCTCATTGGTTCCGAGCAGTATCTTTCTTCGCATGCCATAAATATAATCTCTCTGGTGACTCATAACATTATCATATTCAAGTACATGCTTTCTGGCATCAAAATGAAAGCCTTCTATTTTTGTTTGGGCCGTTTCTAGAGATCTGGTTATAAACTTATTTTCTATAGGCTGGTCTTCGGGTATACCAAACCTTCCCATCATTTTCTTTATTGCATCTGATGCAAAAACCCGCATTAAACTATCCTCGAGAGATACGAAAAATTGTGTCTCTCCTGGATCAGCTTGCCTGCCGGCACGTCCTCGAAGTTGATCATCGATACGACGTGCTTCGTGACGCTCTGTACCCAAGACAAACAAGCCACCAAGTTTTTTTACTTCCTCATATTCTTCTTCTGTTGCCGGATTACCACCTAGTTTAATATCCACGCCACGCCCTGCCATGTTTGTAGCAATCGTCACTCTTCCCTTCCTTCCTGCTTGTGCAATGACTTCGCCTTCATTCTCGTGGTTCTTTGCATTTAATAATTCATGCTTTACCCCTTCTTTGGATAAGTATGCGGACAATAGTTCATTTTTCTCTATTGATACAGTACCAACCAAAACAGGCTGTCCTTTTTCATTTAATTCTTTTATTTTGCGGGCAATCGCACGAAATTTACCTTTTTCTGTTTGAAATATTAAGTCCCCAGAATCAATTCTTTGTATCTGTTTATTTGTTGGAACCGAAATAACCTCAAGGCTGTACACTTTGAAAAACTCTTCTGATGAAGTAGACGCTGTTCCTGTCATGCCTGCAAGTTTTTTGTACATCTTAAAATAATTTTGAAATGTAATTGATGCAAATGTTCTGGATTCTTTCTGGACAACTACTCCCTCTTTTGCTTCTACTGCCTGATGAAGCCCTTCAGACCATCGTCTGCCTGGCTGAAGACGTCCTGTAAACTCATCAACGATAACAACCTCTCCATCTCGTACTACATAATCTTTGTCTTTATTGAAAAGTGCCTTACCCCGCACAGCAGTCTCAAGATGATGTACGTACTTAATCCCCTTTTCAGTGTAAATATTTTCAACTCCGAGTGATTTCTCTGCTTTTGTTATCCCCGTATCAGTAAGAGAAATAGCGCGCAGTTTTTCATCTACAGTAAAATCTTCACCCTCTTTAAGACCAGAAGCAATCTGTGCAAATTTTTTATATAAATCTCCAGACTCCTCTGCAGGAGCAGATATAATAAGCGGAGTTCTCGCTTCGTCTATTAAAATAGAATCTATTTCGTCCACAACCGCAAAATTATATTCACGCTGGGAGATATCTTCTTTTGTATATGCAATATTATCACGCAAGAAGTCAAATCCAAACTCATTGTTTGTACCATAAGTAACATCCGCTTCGTATGCCTCTTTTCTTGTGCATGGACGCAAAAACTCATGCACAACCTTAAATGACCCAAGCTCGTCACGTTCTTCATCTAACTCTTTATGTCCCAAATCATAAACAAAGGACTCATTACTGTTTATAACACCAACAGAAAGACCGAGGAACGAATATATTTGCCCCATCCAGACAGCATCTCTCCTGGAAAGATAATCATTAACAGTAACAACATGCACCCCTTTACCTGACAGTGCGTTTAAATATACAGGCAATGTTGCAACAAGTGTTTTCCCTTCCCCTGTGGTCATCTCTGCTATGTTCCCTCGGTGAAGTGCTATGCCACCCATAAGCTGAACATCATAATGCCGTTGCTCTAAAGTACGATATGCAACCTCACGGACAACAGCAAATGCTTCGGGTAGTATGTCGTCAAGAGTACTACCGTCATTTAATCGCTTTTTGAATTCATCTGTTTTCACTGCAAGGCTCTCATCAGATAAACTTTTTATCTGATCCTCTAAAGCATTTACCTCAGCAACAACAGGCTCAAGCGACTTAATAACCTTTTTTGATTCATCTCCAAATATTTTCTTTAAAAACTTCATATGTTTACTTGTTTACTATTCTTCGTATATTACCACAAAAATCAAAATCCCCCATATTGGGGGATTTTGATTAACTTTAGATAGAGTAATCTATCTTTTCTTACGTTTTGCCGTCTTCTTTTTGGCAGGCTTCCTTTTTGCTACTTTTTTCTTTGCAGGTTTGCGCTTTGCTACTTTCTTTTTAGCAACTTTTCTTTTTGCTACTTTTTTCTTTGCAGGTTTGCGCTTTGCTACTTTCTTTTTAGCAACTTTTTTCTTTGCAGGTTTCCTTTTTTTTGCTGGCATAATTTTTGTTGTATATAAAAAAATTTATAATAGTCGACCTTTAACTTTTAAACATGAAAGTTAAATTCTTTTTTAAAACAAAAAAGAATTCTTAAGTTAATTATCTTACATTACAAAATAAAAACAATATTTTTTTACAAAAAATTGTGGATAACTTTTTAAAATTAATTTATAAAAACTTTTTAAAATTAAAAAATATTTTTTAATAAAAACTTTACGTCAAAATTATCTTAATTTTGACTAAAATAATTTTAAATAATATTTACCTCAAACTCTAAATCTATTCCTGTTTTTTCTTTTATGTCATCTTGTATTTCATTTGCAAAAGATAAGATTTTTTTTGCAGTTGTGCCATGTCGACTAATCAACACAAGTGCTTGTTTTTCATACACACACACGTCTCCATTACACACACCCTTCCATCCACCCACTTTATCAAGCAACCATGCAGCAGAAAGCTTGAAAACCCCGCTGTCCATTGGAAAATATTTAAGATCTGGATATATCCTTAAAAGCTTTTGTACTTCTTTCTCTGAAACAACCGGATTTTTGAAAAACGACCCAACTGTTCCTACTTTCTTAATATCCGGTAACTTGTTTGTTCGTATTTCTATGACTGCCTCACGCGTTGCGTTTAGTGTTGGTGTTATATTTTTTCTCGAAAAGTATTCTGCGATATCCTTGTAGTCTATTTTGAGTCTTGCATTTTTTTTCAACTCAAACGCAACTTTTAATATAATATTTTTTCTCCCTTCCAGAGATTTAAAGAAGCTATCTCTATAACCAAACAAACATTCTTTGTTTGTGATTCTTTTAATCTTCATCGTTTCAATATTCAATACTTCCACCCATACAGTTGTATCCTTAACTTCCACTCCGTATGCTCCAATGTTTTGTACTGGAGAAGCACCAACCGTTCCTGGTATCAATGAAAGATTTTCAAGTCCATATAAATCAATATCTACAGTTCTCTCGACAAGTAAGTCCCATTCTATTCCAGCTCCAACGATGACTCTTGTTGTACTGTTGTCAATTTCTTCAAACTTTATTCCTTCAATGTCCATCTTTACCACGACACCATTCCATCCTTCGTCAGAAAAAATAACATTAGACCCTC
>CAYSEK010000008.1:0-18096 GCA_964430255.1 uncultured Candidatus Saccharibacteria bacterium | reverse complement strand
CGAAACAAGCCACCTTTTTATCCTCATCCGACAATTTCAAAGAAATTGCCTCCTTTGTCAAAAAAGTTGGAACGAACCCTTCGGTTCGTGACAAATCCGCGCGCTTCGGCGCGCCTGTCCCCAGCAATTTCGTCGCAGAGCGACGGGCGGTGGGAGAAGTTCTACTTTGTGACCCTACGGGGAATCGAACCCCGATCTCCGCCGTGAGAGGGCGATGTACTAAACCGTTATACTATAGGGCCTCTTGTTTTGTGTTTGAACCTCATCATTTTAACACATTTTTTAAAAAAATCCACTGAAGCGCAGTCGTACGGTTTTAAATATTACATGTTACAATAGCAGGGATGAAACAAAAAGAAGCACTGGATATTTTGAAGATGGGGCACAATGTGTACCTGACAGGACAGGCTGGGTCTGGGAAGACTCACGCACTCAATGAATATATCGCGTATTTGAAGAATCGTGATGTGGCGGTGGGGGTGACTGCATCTACTGGCATTGCCGCTACTCACATTGGTGGTGTGACTATACATTCTTGGTCCGGTGTTGGTATAAAAAACCAGTTGACCGAAAGTGATATTGACGGACTGCAACAGAAACAATATCTTTGGAAGCGAATTGATAAAGCAAAAGTGCTTATAATAGATGAAGTATCTATGCTTTCTCCAAACATGCTTGATATGGTTGAGCGTGTTTGTCGTGCGTTTAAGCGTAATGAGAAACCTTTTGGTGGGTTGCAAGTTGTACTTTCCGGAGATTTTTTTCAATTGCCACCAATCGTTCGCGGTGGAGGCAAAGTCGCATTTGCAAATGAGTCTAATGCGTGGAGGGCAATGGATATACGGGTTTGTTATCTGAAAGAGCAATTCAGGCAGAATGACAGCGTGCTTTCAGGAGTACTCAACGAAGTGCGTGCGGGAAATGTGTCAGAAGATACGATGAACATACTTCGCTCAAGATACAACAAGTCTATTGATGGAGACATAACACCGACACGACTTTATACGCACAACATGGATGTTGATGCGTTAAACGATGCGGAACTCGCCAAGCTCTCGGGAGATGAAGTTGCGTTTGATATGGAAAGTAGTGGGCGGGGAAATTTGGTTGAGACGTTGAAAAAGAGCGTACTTGCACCAGCGACGTTGAAGCTGAAAAAAGGTGCGCTTGTTATGTTTGTTAAGAATAACTTTGAGGCTGGGTATGTAAATGGAACTCTTGGAACAGTTGTTGATTTTGATGCGTTTGATGCCCCGATTGTAGAAACATCATCTGGTAAGAAAATACATGTTGATGCTATGTCATGGGTGGTAGAAGAAGATGGCAAAACTCTTGCGCAGGTCAGGCAGCTACCTCTTCGTCTTGCATGGGCTATCACGATACACAAAAGCCAAGGAATGAGTATGGATGCGACAGAGATAGATCTGTCAAAATCATTTGTACCAGGGCAGGGGTATGTGGCGCTCTCTCGTTTGCGTAATATTTCAGGGTTGAAGCTTATGGGGTTAAACGACGTAGCTCTTTCTGTTAATGCTGGTGTTGCTATGTTTGACAAAGAGCTTCTAGTGAAGTCAGAACAACATCAAAAAGAGATTCAAGGTGTTTCGGATAAAGAAAAAGGAGAATTGCACGGCGAGTTTATTTTGGGTTGTGGTGGTACATTGGATGATAAAAAAATTGCCGAAAATGCAGAGAGTGTGACTGGTGCTTATGAGAACCGTGAGTCAACTTATGAAAAGACAAAACAACTACTGGATGAAGGTCTTTCGATAGAAGGAATGGCAAAGCGTCGAGGTGTTACCATGGGAACTGTATTAGCGCACTTAGAGAAACTGAAAGAGCTGGATGCTAGTATTGCTCTGGATAGATTTAAACCAGAGAAGAAGGTTTTGAAAGAGATACAAAAAGCTTTTGCAAAATTTGAAGACACTAAATTGTCACCAGTCTATAAAAAACTTGATGGAAAATATTCATACGAAGACCTTCGTCTTGCGCGTTTGTTTTTGGGTTAAAGGTTGTTGCTTTTAGTTTTCCTTTGCGGTATTGTGCAATCAGAAAATACATTGATTCTGGAGGTGGAATATGGGCGATCTTTTACCTGATTTGATTGATGAAGAACTTAGATTAAGTAAAAACACGAGGCGTTTATTGGCAAAAGCTGGAATTCGTACATTTAAAGGACTCGCACGTATGAAAATGGGAACGTTCTTGAAGAAAGTTCCCAAGATAACAGTACGAGCACTTTATAGTATTGAAGAATGCTTGGATCATAGAAAACTTTCTTTTGTTGAAGATGATACTGTAAGTTCTTTTAAAGACCCTACAATTTCTCAAGGTAAACTTTTTACGTTGTGGAGTGAGGGGGTCGTGGAGTACAAAGACTTAAATAAATTTCATTATTGGAAGATATTAGAGATTCTTGGTAAAAATGTCTTTAAAGATTGTGGAATATATCCATGGATGGAAGAAAGAGGTGTAGTCCTTTTTACTGGGTATCCTTTTTTTGATGTAGGCTTTACCGAAAAAACTCTTGATATTCTTATGTCAAATAAAATAGAGACTTTTGAAGATCTAGTAAGCATGACTGAGTTTGAGCTTGCTTGCCTTTTTGCCGGTTATAAGGGAAAAGACAGATGGCCACCATATGGATCATGGGCAATGACACGAGTAAGAGAAGTAAAGTATATCTTATGGAAACATAAAATGCCTGAACTTAAGTCTATGAATCAAGAAAGAGAAGACCTTTGGTAACCTCGACATGAATGTTGGGGTTATTTTTTTAACTCCCTATTGTCGTTGACAGTATTGTGGGTTTCTAGTATTGTGTTAATTAGAATTTTGATAAACATACATAAATACAAAGGAGTATTTATAATGGCTAATGGTATTAAAGGTGCACTTTTCGAATCTAACTTTGGGGAGTTCCGTTATAATGTGGAATTTAATGAGATTATTTGCAAAGAGTCATGTTTTCCAAAAGTATATGGTCTTTCGCATGATCTTACCGCGAACATTAGAGACGTTCGATTACACGGTGTTGCAATCGCAGTTGCAGAAAATATTAAGGAGCAAAAATGGATTTTAACAAAAGAAGGATTTCTTGTTTGTGGTGGTAATGCAGAAGATGTAAAAACTCTGATTTTAAATATTTTGATCGATGAAAATATTAATACCCTAAATTCTTCTGATTATGTTAACGGCGCAAAAGCAGGGCAAAGCAGAAAGGTTGAAATCCATGGTTTAGACGTCAAAGTTGGAGATGTTCCCGGTATGTGGTGCGTATTTCAGTAATCATAGTTTGTAGAATTTTTATAAGGGTCGCCACATGCGACCCTTTTTTTGTGGTGTTGTTTTTGATTATATTGTAGAATATACACCATGATAACTTTTTGGATTATAGTTTTTATTGTTTCTCTTGTCGTTTTAGTAAAAGGTGCGGACTGGTTGTTGGGCAGTGCTGAGAATATTGGCATACATTTTGGGTTGTCTCCTTTTGTTATAGGTGTACTTATTACAGGGGTAGGTACTTCATTACCAGAGCTCGCTTCGAGTATTGCGGCGGTGTTTCAAGGTGCAAGTGAGATCGTTGTTGCCAACGCTGTTGGTTCAAATATAGCCAATATTTTGCTTGTAATAGGAATTTCTGCGATAGTTGGTAGAAGACTGGTAATAACAAAAGACTTGATAGACCTTGAGCTTCCTCTTTTGGCGATATCTACAGTTTTGTTTTTGGGTGTCGTGTACGATGGCACAGTGGAGAGGTTTGAGGCGATATTTCTTATTGTTGCATATACGATATATTTGATATACACGGTTCTTAATAAAGGTAAACCGGATGAAAGTTTTGTGGGGACAATGGAGAAAGCAGCTGAGGAAATGATACAGGAGTATAAAAGTAAATTTTTGTATAAATTTATAAGACCTATTGTCTTGATGAAGGATTATATTTTTCTTGTACTGGGGGTTGTTGCGCTGTCTATTGGCGCAAAATATTTGATAGATTCTGTTATAGAGCTCTCTTCTATATTTGGGATTGCAACATCGGTTATCTCAATTACAGCCGTTGCGATAGGTACTTCTCTGCCAGAATTATTAGTGTCTGTAAAAGCAGTTTTAAAGAAAAAGTATGAAGTTTCTGTTGGAAATATATTAGGCTCAAATGCGTTTAATGCGCTTATGGTTGTAGGTCTTCCTGGGGTTGTGGCTCCTCTTGTGTTAGACAGCAAGACGCTTCTCGTGGGTGTGCCTTTTATGGCACTTGTGACATTTCTGTTTATAATTTCCGGAATATCAAGAAGAATACACAACTGGGAGGGAATGATGTATTTGGTTTTGTACTCGTTTTTTATAATGAAACTTTTTAGTTAAAAAACCGATTGGCTACACCAATCGGTTTTTTATTTTATAGATGTTTCTTTACGAGCTCTTTTAGTTTCTCAACTTGCTCTTCTTTAGTAGTTATCAATTCTTCGCAAAGTTTCTTACACTCTTCGCAATGACTAGAATCTTCTTTATAAACGTTCTTTAGTCTCCACAAACTTCTGCTCTCTTCTGTCGTGACAGAAAAAAGATTATATAAATGATTATTAAGCATGGTTTTTATTGTTCAAGGTATTTTAATGATTAATAAATCGACCTATGATATATTTACTATAATATGATTATGACACAAACCGACACTGCAAAAAAGGCGGATGCTGAGATATTGCTTATAGATAAGCCAAAGGGTATTACATCTTTTGACGTGATACGTCGGTTGAGAAAAAAGCTAAACATTAGAAAGATGGGACATGCAGGAACACTAGACCCTCTTGCTACAGGGCTTTTGCTTATAGGGATTGAGAGTGGAACAAAGAAACTAAAAGACCTGATAGGCTTACCAAAAGTCTACGAGGCTGAGATACTACTTGGTAAAAAGACAACAACAGGCGACCTTGAGGGTGAAGTAATTGAAAGTAAAAAAGTAGAAGACCTAGAAGAAGAAGATGTTGTTAAAGTGCTTGAGGGGATGCTCGGAGATCTTCAGTTGCCGGTGCCGATTTATTCGGCGATAAAGAAAGAGGGAAAGCCTTTGTATAAATATGCGCGGGCTGGAGAGAAGGTAGAGATTCCAATAAAGACAATGAAAATTTACACAATGGAACTTCTAGATATGTTTCCTTTAGATAGTATGTATGTGCTTTCTGTGCGAATGGAGGTTGGTAGTGGCACTTATGTGCGTTCTGTCGCGGAGGATGTTGGCAAGCGATTGGGTATACCTGCTACCGTAAAAGAATTGCGACGGACAAAAGTGGGGGAGTTTGATGTAAAAAACGCTGAAAAGATATATGAAACAAGCATATAATTCAATCATTCGGACGATATGGAAATGAGACAAAATATTTTTGTTTTATTTCCATATCGCTCCTCATTCTAAATTATGAAAAAAGTTTTGCAGAAAAAGTTTTTTGAGCGTCCAGTTCTCGAGGTTGCTGAAGATATTATCGGGAAGTTTTTGGTGCGGAAGGTTGGAAGCAAAGAAGAAGCATTTATGATCACAGAAGTAGAGGCATATGATGGATGTGAAGACAAGGCGTGTCATGCAAGCCGAGGCAGAACAGAGCGTACGGAAATAATGTTTGGTCCTGCTGGTGTATTTTATATTTATCTTGTGTATGGAATGTACGACATGCTCAATGTCGTAACAGGTCCTAAGGATTATCCTGCGGCAGTGTTGATAAGAGGGATAGAAGGGGTCAATGGACCTGGACGACTAACCAAACAACTCAAAATTACAAAAGCTCAAAATGCCGAAAAAGCTGTACCTCAGATAGGGCTCTGGTTTGAAGATAGAGGAGTAAAGGGGTGTAAGAAGAAGATAAAAAGAAAACCTAGAATCGGAGTGAATTATGCCGGATCTGTTTGGAGTCAAAAGCCGTACAGGTTTATCTTGGGGTAGTAAAAACCCGCTGTGTATATCAGCGGGTTTAAGTGTGCGAATTGAATTTTTATTTACATCGATGCGGAGCGTTCTTTTTGCGTTTTAAGTTCGGCGCAACTCGTTGCTTCAGGTCTTGCCATTTTTCGATCATGGATATCACCATCACATTTGCCACCGCAATTTGAATGGCATAAACATTGTTTCTTCTCACATCCAAAAGTAAAAGTACCATCAGCGAGACGTTCAAGAGATTTTTTTATTCCAGTTAAGCGCTTCTCTTTTTCTGGATGTAACAATTGCAATGCTGCCCAAACTTCAGCGCTGATGGTAGAGTCTTGATCTGTCTCCAAGCATTCTTGGATAAAGCATAACTCTTCATGAGCTTTTTGGGCGAACTCGTAGTATTCCGGTAATGGTTCATTGTTTTCATCTAAAAATTTTATATGAAAACTTTGGTTTACAGATTCTCCCAATTGAATGGCACAATCTACACTTTTACTCATTTTGTTTTTCCTTATTATTTATTTTTTAGTTTTAAATATACAGGATTCTTACTTCCGGGTACAATTATTTCATAAATTCTAGGAAAGTCAAGTGTTTTTTGCAGAAAGCTCTAATTGTGTTAAAATATGAATATATTAATTTATTTTTAAAACAAAAGGACATGAATCAATCATTTGCTAACTCAATTTTTTGGATAGAAGTTGATAAAATAAAACCAAATCCATACCAGCCTCGTAAGGAGTTTGACCAAGCTAAATTACAAGGGCTTTCTGACTCCATAAAACAATATGGAGTGCTTCAGCCTCTTGTTGTAACACGCCGAGAGGTGGAGAAAGAAGATGGTGGACTTATGGTTGAGTATGAACTTATCGCAGGGGAGCGACGTCTTCGTGCATCAAAATTAGCAAGTCTTTTGCAGGTGCCTGTAGTAATAAAACTTGGAGCGGATGACAACAAAATGAAGTTAGAGCTTGCTATTATCGAGAATCTTCAACGTGAAGATCTAAATCCTGTTGACCGCGCCAAGGCATTTCAGCGGCTTGTAGAGGATTTTAACTTTAAGCATGTTGAGGTTGCAAAAAAGATAGGGAAGAGTAGGGAGTATGTTTCAAATAGCTTGCGTTTGTTATTGCTTCCAGAAGAGATGCTAAATGCTCTTGCTGGTGGAAAGATAACAGAAGGGCACACAAGACCGATTCTGATGCTGAGCGACAGACCGGAAGAACAGTTGACGCTCTTCAAAGAAGTGATGTTTAAAAAACTTACTGTGCGGGAAGCAGAGAGTATTGCAAGAAGAATTGCATATGACAAGGTGCGCAAGAAGAATCTAGTAATTGATCCTGAAATTATAGAGATAGAAGATAAATTGACCGAAAACCTCGGGACTCGGGTTCAGATAGATAAGCGTGAGGTTGGTGGTAAGATAACGATTGACTTTTTTTCCAATGATGACTTGCGGTCAATATTGAATATTATAGATAAAGGAAAAGATTTAAATATTGATTCATTGAGTAGTTTGAATGATGATACAACTTTGGAAGGTCAAGGAGAAACTGATGTGTTGCAAGAAAATTTGGAGGTAAATATAGACGATAAGGAAACACCAAAAGTAGAACAGAATCTTGAAGTAGAAAAAGAAGAAGAGGAAGAGAAGGACGATGAGATGTATTCTATTAAAAATTTCTCATTATAAAAACTTTTAAATTCTGATTTTTATAAAAAGACGCCAGCGAAGCTGGCGTCTTTTTATTTATTTTCTTCAATCTTTTGTAGGGCACTCTTTACGTGTCTTTTTGCAAGCGCAGTCTTTGCGTAATCAAGCCATTTTTGAGAAGGACGACTTCCTTTTTTTGTCTGTATTTCAACAATGTCTCCATTTTTTAGCTTTGTGTTTAAGGATATATATTTTCCGTTTACTTCTGCGCCTGAAACATGATCTCCTATATCTGAGTGTATCGCATAAGCAAAATCAATAGGGCTCGAGTCTTCTGGAAGATCTATAACATCTCCTTCCGGTGTAAATACAAACACTCTGTCTTCAAAAAAATCCATTTTAAGGTTTTCAAGGTATTCGCCTGATTCAGATACATTTTTTTGCCAATCGTTAAGTTGTTTGATCCAGTTCAGTTTCTTGCTGGGAGTGGCTTTTCTTCCTTTCCCTTTAATTCTATCAAAGAGTCCTTCTTTGTAAGAGATATGTGATGCAATTCCGTATTCTGCTTCTTTGTGCATTTCTTCAGTTCGTATTTGCACTTCAACAATTCCTCCATCTCCTGTAAATATTGTAGTGTGCAAACTTTTGTAACCGTTTGGTTTTGGTGTCGCGATATAGTCTTTTATCCTCCCTGGTAATGGTGTCCATATATTATGTATGATACCTAAAACTCTGTAGCAATCCCCAAGACTACCAACAACAACACGCAAGGCAATAATGTCGTAGATTTGGTCTATGTCCATGTCATGTTTGAGTAATTTTTTATACAAACTGTAAAAGGATTTTACTCGATGTCCTGTTTGAATGATATGCCCTTGAATACCTTGCTTTGCAAGTTCTTTTTGAAGTGACCGGTATACTTTTTCCAAATATTTTTTATCAACTTTACTTCTTTGCTTCAACAGGTCTTTTACTTTTTTATACTCATCAGGATGTGCGTATAGGAAGGCGTCATTCTCTAATTCGCTTTTCAGTTTCCACATACCAAGTCGGTTGGCAAGAGGAGCGTATATTTCAAGTGTTTCAACTGCTATTCGTTCTCGTTTTTCCGGGCGTGGGTGTCCGTCTAGAGTTTGTATATTGTGAAGCCTATCGGCGAGTTTGATGATAAGTACACGAATATCTTCTGCTGTCGCAACAAAAAGTTTACGTAAGCTTTCTGCGTGCCGTTCCAGGCCTCTGTATTTTAGTTTTCCTAATTTTGTAACTCCTTCAACTAGAAAGAGTATTTCTTTCCCAAATTCTTTCTTAATTGTTTCAGGTGAAATATCAGCATCCTCAATAGTGTCATGAAGCAACCCTGCAGATATTGTGTGTGCATCCATTCCAAAAGTAGCAAGGTTTTTACCTGTTGCAAAAGCGTGTACGAAATAAGGGTCGCCGCTCATCCTTTTTTGCCCCTCGTGGGCTTTTTCTGCGAAGTCGTACGCCTTTGATATCAGCGCTATGTCTTTCTCGTTTGGAGAACTTAGAAGTTCTGTAATTTCTTTAACGTTACTCATGCTTAAGAGTATATTATTTATTCCTTTGAATTACAATCCTGCCGTAGAACTTGAACGTCGGGTTTTCAAGTATGGTCAAGATTGGATCTTGACCATTGACCATAATCTTTAATTTGATGGAGGCTCGACCTCCATCAAATTAATCAAGTGTAAGTATAATTTTATTGGACACTCGGTGTCCAATAAACAATAAATGGTATTTCAAAAAATAAGTAAGAAAAAAGTTAAAGGCGGTGCTTCATGCACCGCCTTTGTTTTTTTATTTCTTTTCTTTTTCCAGTTTATCTGGTCTGTGGTTTGGGCATGTCTTATCGCTACAGCGCTCCGGGATTGTTTTGGTTCCTTCCATCATTAGTGATTTACACATAGGGCATTTCTTTCCAGTTGGTTTTGCCTTAATCGCATATTTACATTTTGGATATTCACTACAACTATAAAATACACCGAACCGTCCTTTACGTTCAGACATTTCTCCTTTTTCACATTCTGGACATTTTACACCCGTTGCGCGCTTAGCTTTCTCCTCCTCAGATTCTTTTATGAATTTACATTTTGGGTAATTTGAGCAAGATATGAATTTTCCAAACCGTCCCTCTCTCTCAACCAGTTTTCCATCTTTACATTCTGTGCATTCTTCTCCTGTTTCTTTTGGGCCTTCCAACTCTCTACCTTCTATTGTGCGAGCCCCAACACAATCTGGGAACTTTGCACAAGAGATGAATTTACCTGTTCTTCCAAGCTTTATAATCATTTTCCCTTTGCATTTTGGACACTTGAGTTTCGGGTCTGCATCTCCGAGTGTTGTGAGCTTATCGATATTTTCTTTTGAGGCAACTGCTTTTGTGAATGGTTTATAAAAATCTTCAAGTGTTTTAACATATTCTGACTTTCCATTTGCTATCTCATCAAGCTCATCTTCCATGTTTGAAGTAAATGAATCACTAATGTAATTTTCAAAATGCTCTTCCAGAAAAGTACTAACGACATCTCCAGTATCAGTAGGGAAGAGTGTGCGTCCTTCTTTTTCTACATATCCTCTGTCTGTCAGTGTTTTGATTGTAGATGCATATGTACTCGGGCGACCTATCCCTCTTTTTTCTAGCTCTTTAACCAGCCCTGCCTCGGTGTATCTTGCGGGTGGCTGCGTCTCTTTTTCTTCTGCGCTTATGTCTTTAAGTTCAAGGTTTTCGCCTTCTTTGAGTTCTGGAAGTTCTACGTCTTCACCACGTGACTCCGGGTCTGCTTTAAGCCACCCATCAAAAAGAACACGTGATCCGTTCACGGCAAAGTCAGGAATATTTTTATCTGTCACATTTGCTGTTATCTTTGTGCGTAGTATTTTTGCATCACTCATTTGTGATGCTATTGTTCTTTGCCAGATAAGTCGGTAAAGTCTTTTTTGCTCATCATTTGCGCCTGCATTGTCTATAGAAAGATCAGTCGGACGAATTGCCTCATGCGCCTCTTGAGCACTTTTACTTTTTGTTTTGAAAACTCGTGCTTCCAGGTACTCTTTGCCGTATTTGGACTCTATCTCTCCCAAGGCACCGCTCTGAGCCTCTTTTGAAAGCGTTGTGCTATCTGTTCTCATGTATGTGATGAAGCCGGCTTCATATAGTCGTTGCGCGAGCATCATTGTGCGTGACGGTGCATATCCAAGTCGTGTACTCGCAGTTTGCTGGATTGTGGATGTGATGAATGGCGGTTTTGGCGTACGTTTTGCCTCCGTCTCTTTTATCTTTGTTAAACTCCACGGTTGCGCTTTTCCAACCCCAAGGATTCTCTCCATCTCTGCTTTGTCTCTTGGTTCTTCTGCGCAAGAAAATGCAATTTCACTTCCACCACTTGCTTTAAGTAGTGCTGTTATTGTCCAGAAAGTCTCAGGGATGAAGCTTCTAATCTCACGTTCACGTTCCATTATTATCCGCAGTGCAGGGGATTGTACACGCCCGGCAGATAGTCCGTATCTTACCTTTTTCCATATCAACCCTGAAAGATCGTACCCAAATAAACGATCAAGCACTCTGCGCGCCTCTTGCGCTCGGAGGAGATTCTCATCAATGTCTCTTGGGTGTTTGATAGCTTCTTGTACTGCACTTTTTGTAATTTCATGAAATACGACACGCTTGGGGTTTTTGATCCCTGTCGCTTCTGCAACATGCCATGCGATTGCTTCACCTTCACGGTCGGGGTCAGTTGCGAGGAGCACCTCCTTCGATTTTTTTACAAGAGTTTTAAGTCCTGAAACTACTTTTTCTTTTCCTGGGGATACTTCATAGTGTGGCACAAAACCAGCTTCAATATCTATAGCTTTTTTGTTGCTTTTTGGGAGATCACGAATATGCCCGACACTCGCTTTGACGGTGTATTCTTTGTTTAAATATTTTTCAATTGTCTTCGCCTTTGCGGGCGACTCTACTATTAATAATTTCATATTGCATATATTAGTACTACGGATAGAATTTTTTTGCAAATTTAAACCGGCACAATGTGCCGGTTTCGGAAGAGAATTATGCGCGTGCTATCTTGAATTCTATTCCCATTGGTTTAAAAAGAAGAACAATATCAGAGAGTGCATCATCATTATATTTAAATAATTCCATAAGCACTGGTTGCTCGCATTCTATAAGTTCATTTAGTGTGCCTACGTTGGCTCCGTTAAGTATAATTAATGCTTCTGGGTGTAGCCAGAAAGGTGGAATAAGTGCCAGTGGGATATCTTCTTCTTCTTTCATCTTCCTCTTTATCTCATTCCTTAATATATTCTCATATATTTCCACCGTCTCTTCGTATACATCATCAAGTTCCTTTCCTCCAACTACTTCATAATTACAAAGATAATCAAACATCTCCTCTTTTATTTTAATGAGCTTTTTTCTCGCCCTTCTTCCAATTTTTCTGTTCTGTGTCTTTTTTCGGAATGCAATAATGAATTTCCAATTTGTTTCATCATCATTTTTTTTAAAAAAACTAGAGACAAGATCTCTTGCTCTTGCCCCGGACATGATTCCTCTCGTTATTTTCTCAACGATTTCGGCGATGTTGTTCATGGCGCGCTCCTCTTGCAAGTTAAATGTTCTAATTTAATAAATAGCAAAAATTTAACAATAAAACAACCCCGTCAACTTATTAGGTACTTGAAAAGAAGTAACAGTTTTATGTTGAAGATATTTTGCCGCCAGTCTCTTTTATTAGTCCCTTCAACTCCATTGCGCAGAGAAGTATGTTTGACTCTGCTGTTGATATCTCAAGTGCACGTATGAGTTCATCTCGCGTGAGTGGACCGCGGTACAAAATGTTTAAAACTTTCTTCTCTGCTGGAGAGCAGTTTTTAAATTCTAGCTCTTTTTGTTTTGGAGTAGCGTCTTCTGCTTCAAAACCAAGAGCTTCTAGTATATCCTCGCTTGAGGTAACAGGCGTTGCGCCTTGGCGGAGAAGGGAGTTTGTACCATACGAGGTTTTGGAAGATATGGATCCTGGGACAGTGAGCACGTCTCTGTTGTAATCAACTGCCATACGGGCAGTAATAAGTGTGCCGGACTTTTGCTCTGCCTCTATCACAAGTATTGCTTTGGAGAGCCCTGCCATTATTCTATTTCTTTGAGGGAAGCTCCACACAGTTGCGCGGAAGTCTGGCTCAAACTCTGAAAGCAGAGCCCCGCCGTTTTCTATAATCTTGCGAGCGAGTAGGTAGTTGGTGCGCGGGTAGAGTACTTTCTCCTCAAGTCCTGAGCCTGGTACCGCTATCGTCTGTAGTCCGGCTTTGAGTGCAGAGTTGTGTGCAATGGTGTCTATTCCTATAGCAAGACCTGAAACAATCGTAATGTTGTGTCCTGAGAGCCCTGAAATAAGTTTTTCGCATACTTCTTTGCCATAGTTTGAATATTTCCGTGAGCCAACCACTGTAAGTAGTACCGCGTTTTTGTCCGGAAGTACTCCTTGTACGAAAAGTTTTTTGGGTGGTTGAGGAATTTCAAAAAGTTGCGATGGGAATTCCTCTTCTGTTAATTCTCTTATATTTTTCTCCATATTTTGTTAATTCTAGCACTTTTGATACAATAAATACTAATATGTTAGATATTAAATTCATTAGGGAGAATAAAGACCTTATTAAAGATGGTGCTCGCAAGAAGCATATTGATTTTGACGTGGAAGAGTTGCTCGGAGTTGACGATAAGCGAAAAGAGATTTTGTTGGAGGTTGAGGAAATGCGCGCAAAGCAAAATCAAGCAACTGTAGGGATTGCGCAAACTTCAGATCAAGATGTACGCCAGAATCTTATTTCAGAAATGAAGGAGCTCAAAACTGTTCTCCAGGGTAAAGAAGAAGAACTAAAGAAAGTTATGACAACTTGGCAGGAGTTGATGCTTCAAGTGCCCAACATTCCTGACATGTCTGTACCGGAAGGTGTGTCCGATGAGGACAACCAAGAAATAAAAAAATGGGGGGAGATGTCTGAGTTTTCGTTCGAGGCAAAAGATCATGTAGAGATAATGAATAATCTTGATATGGTGGATTTTGAGCGTGGTTCAAAGGTTCATGGATTTCGTGGATATTACTTGAAGGGTGACGGAGCACTTCTTTCATGGGCGATATGGAATTACGCACAAGAGTTCTTTCTTAAGAAAGGGTTCACTCCAATGATCGTACCAGCGATAGTTAAAAAGATGAATCTTTATGGTACGGGCCATTTACCAAATGAAGCTGAGGACTTGTATGAGACTCAAGACGGTGATTATCTCTCAGGTACGGCCGAGGTCGCAACGATGGGGTATTTTTCAGATGATGTTATTGATTTTTCTAAAGGTGATAAAAAAATGCTTTCATTTTCTCCATGTTACAGACGCGAGGCAGGGTCGTATGGCAAAGACACAAAAGGTCTTATTCGTGTTCATGAATTTTATAAACTGGAACAAGTCATCCTTTGTCCGGCTGATCATCAAAAATCCGTAGAATATCATGAGTGGCTCAACAGAAATACAGAAGAGTTTATTGAGTCACTTAATATTCCTTATCGTACAGTTATAAACTGTGGAGGTGATCTTGGGCAGGGACAAGTTAAAAAATACGATATTGAATTATGGGTCCCAGGGGAGAAAAAATACAGAGAAATATCTTCCGCGTCATATTTTCATGATTTTCAGACACGCCGATTCAATATTAAATACAAGAACGAAAAAGGGAAAAGTGTATATGCCCACTCACTCAATTGTACTGCCATACCCACGCCTCGAATTTTGGTATCACTCGTAGAGAATTTTCAAAAAGAAGATGGGACGGTTGAAGTTCCTGAGGTGTTGCGGAAGTATATGGGTAAAGATGTAATTGAAAAATCTTCTGAACTAACTAAAAACTAAAAACCATGGCTCGTCATCTTGTTTTAAAACAAAATAAGCGGAT
This sequence comes from uncultured Candidatus Saccharibacteria bacterium, assembly GCA_964430255.1. Taxonomy (GTDB): domain Bacteria; phylum Patescibacteriota; class Minisyncoccia; order Phycocordibacterales; family UBA1539; genus CAYSEK01. The sequence continues at coordinate 3,557 of CAYSEK010000008.1, read as the reverse complement.
TAGATTAAAACGGAAAAGAATAATCATTAAAGCGACTGCATTATTGGGAGTCGTTTTTTTTACTCTTGCAGTACTTGCGTGGGGTGCACACAGTGAGCACATACGCATTTCTAATATTTACGTAGAAGGTAATAGCGTTGTATCAGACAAAGATATTAAAAAAGAAGTGTCAGGAATATTGACCGGGAAATATTTCTGGGCTTTCCCTAAAAACAATATTTTTTTATATTCTAAACAGCAAATAAAAAAAGATATTTTAGATATATTTAAGAGGATATATAGTGTGAAAGTAAATACGGTTAATATGAATTCTGTTAAGATAATGGTTAAAGAGAGGTCTCCATTTGCGCTGTGGTGCGGAGATTCTTTATATGATAGTGGTAGAAGTATATCAGACAAATGTTACTTCCTAGATAAGTCTGGGTTTATTTTCACTGAAGCTCCAAATTTTTCTGATAGTGTATACTTTGAGTTTTACGGGATAGTTGGTGATAGTGCCACTGGAAAACAGTTTTTACCTAGAGAGGAGTTTAAAAGAGTTATTTTATTTAGAGATCTTTTAAATGATGCAGATATTAAAGTAAATAAGTTTTTAATTGCTGAAAACGGAGATTACACATTTTATATGGATACCTTGAAAGGAACTGCGATATTTTTTAACAGGTCACAGAATTTTGAAAAGTCATTTTATGATCTGAAGTCCGCAATAGATATAAAGGTTGTAGAGAGTGGCAAAAAAGACATCTTAGAAGATTTGAAATATATAGATATTCGTTTTGATAATAAGGTATTATTTAAATTTTAGTTTTAACAGAAGATTTAGATTAAGCTCTGAAATTGGAAGATTTTTATATTTTTTAATGAAAACCTTCTATTTTTGTTTCATGGTATTGTTTTTAATTCAGGTTTGGATGCAAGCTTGTCATGTTAGCAATTTTAATATATTGTGAAAATATGAATTCTAAAAACTTAATTATTCTCTTGATCCCACTATTTGCATCATTCGGAACTCCACTTGTTGCTACTACACAGTTCACTTTTGACTTTCCCGTGCCAAACTTGAATATTGATTTTGAGTGGGACGGGAATGATGTTACTGAAAATGGATTGTATGAATTTGCGTTGAATCAAGAGAAAGTTTCTTCCTACGCATGGTCAACAGGCGTATCAGGGCAAATATATGGAGAAATCTACAAAGGAGAGCTAAATAATGCCACACTTACTGCAACACACCTCTTTAATTCATCAAGCATAGCAACTACAACAGACACTTGGCTTTCTGAGGGAAATTATTTTGTTGTTATTTATAATTTTAATACAAGTTGTGGAAATGTAGGAGATATCTGTTTTTTACCAAAACTAGATGATATTCAAGAATGGTTTGAAAGTGGTTTTTCTTTTTCAAATTTTTTTAGCAGTCCTCCTGAAAATTGGGGAATAATTAATTTTACAGTTGTTGCTCAAGCACAGAACAATCCTCCTTTGCTTGATTATTCACAAGATAATGGATACACAAACGATCTAACAAGCCAAGGCGTAGAACCAAACAAAGGAACAGCAGATAAAACAGAGATGATATTTAAGGCTGTCTACACGGATGACGATAATAATGCACCAAGTACTATAAGCGTAGTGATAACCAACGGAACTTCAACAACAACCCTATCAATGCTTCCTGACATTGAAGCAACCGCAATGCTTACAGACAACGACTTCACAAACGGCGAACAATACACCTCCACCTCCACATTCCCAAAAGGAAAATATCAATACTATTTTGAGACATCAGACGGCACTGACATTGTACGCTTGCCTGCAACCGAAACCCTCACATTTGAAACAGGATTTTCTAACGTCGCGTTTTTACCGGGGCTGAAAGCAAGTCGTTTGTATCAAGAAGGAAGTATATTTGAAAACCAGCTTTGGGAACCAAACGTGGACATAGATGTTGAAAAACTTTTTCTTGATTCATCGGGAAATAGTGAAAACGAAAATGTTTACACCAGAGATGTTATAGATCAAGCAAATATCATACCAGGTGACATACTAAGTCTTCTCCGACAAAATTTCTACATATCGTTTAAAAATGACATGGATGAGCTGGTGGATGAAAAAATAATCAACGACTGGAAAGCGCTGCCGTACGACTGGAGGCTTGGTTTTGACGACTTGCTTGCAAGTGGAAAGGTAATTGGTGTAAAAGGAGATGAAGAAAATGTTTCCTACCTTTCCGCTACTTCATCGCCGTATATTATTCAGGAGATAGAGCGTCTTGCTGGAGCTTCAGCAAATGGAAAAGTGACCATAGTTGTGCACAGCATGGGCGGATTGCTTGCCAAGAAACTTGTAAACAAATTGGAAACAAAAGGTGAAGCAGGTATTATTGAAAATCTCATACTTGTTGCAACTCCTCAACTCGGAACACCAAAAGCAATCACTTCGCTTTTGCATGGGTACAAAGAAGATATCCCAAAAGATTTTGGTTTTTTCTCCAGCAGGCAAACAGCACGTCAATTCAGTCGTAATCTAATCCCTGGATATTCTCTCCTTCCTTTTTCTTCATACATGGACAGGGTGAAAGATATTGACGAGGCAGGAGTTGTGCAAAACTCAACGATTGTTATTGAGTTTGACTCGTCTCTTGATGGTCTTAATGATACAATTGCATTTCGTGATTTTTGGGGCACTGCCGTGACAACACTTGATTCAGTATATAATTACAGGGATTATTATGGAGATGGTATTTCAACAGCGCAAAAGTTGAATGAATTTCTACTTGGAGCTGAAGGCAGGATAGAACCGGCGTTTGACGAACTTGGGTATCCGATTAAGTTGTCTTCTTCCCATTTAACTTCCGCCAGTAATACGCACGAAATGCTTGATGCGTGGCAACCACCACAGGATTCCAATATAAAAGTAATTCAAATTGCCGGATGGGGGCTGGATACAATTCGCGGGATAAAGTATGTTGCGAAAAATAAACAGGTATGTACTGATAATCTTTCAGTGTGCTCCACACTTCCTGTTCTCGATTTCGAACCTTTGTTTACTTCCGACGGCGATAAGGTGGTTGTAACACCAAGCGCGACAGCGATGAGCACGAGTACTTACCCGACGTTTTATGTGAATATTTTTGATTATAATAGATTTTTAAAGTTTCAAGTGAATAGAGAGCATTCAGATATTCTAGAAATTGATTCCATTAGAGATTTTATTGTAAATATTATTGAAGGAAAACAAGACATATTGCCAGACTATATCACAATTACAAAACCACCTTCAGAAGATACCAATCTACGCCTCGCTCTTCATTCTCCAGTTTCAATAAATATCTATGACGGTTTTGGTAATCATACTGGTATGACACTGGACGAAACTTCAGGTACTCAGTACACAGAAGAACAAATCCCTAATAGCTACTATATGGAATTCGGAGAAGGGAAATATCTCGGACTTGATACAAGTGATGAATATAGCATAGAACTGCAGGGAGAAGATTTCGGTACATTCACATTTGAAATACAAGAAGTACTTGGCGACAAAGTATTGAACTCTGT
>CAYSEK010000007.1:0-18140 GCA_964430255.1 uncultured Candidatus Saccharibacteria bacterium | reverse complement strand
AACTCCCCATGAGGTGTTTAAGAGGGGTGGTGCAGTTCAAACTAGAATGTAGGTTTCTTTGATTTTATTTCGTATCGTCTTTATTACCATAATACCTATCGTGCCACGTACCACCATTTACTGACCTAGACCTGCTCTTTTCTTCCTCCTTTTCTGGAGATTCAGGGAGCACATTATCTTCTTCCACCGCATCCGCTATGCCAGAAAGCCTTAATTCTCCACTCATAATTCTGTGTATTTTACTCAACTCACTTTTTGCAATTTCTTTGCTTTTATTCATCTTGTCTTCATCTGTAATTTTAGGTGGTTTATCTATCATAATTCACATTTTAACATATTTAAAATTTCCTATCCTCTCTTTTTTCCATGAAACGCCTTATGTATCTCACGTAAACCTTTATCTGTTATATGGGTATAAATCTGAGTGGTGTTTATGTTTGCATGCCCCAAAAGCGCCTGCACCGAACGAATATCAGCTCCGTTTTGCAATAAATCCGTAGCAAAGCTGTGCCGAATAATGTGAGGCGTCACTTTTTTAGATATTCCTGCTTTAATAGCATAGTATTTTATAATCCTTTCTATACTTCGTGAGGTAATCCTTAAAGACTCACTTTTAGATTCTGCTTTAATGATCCTTATAAACATTGCCTCATCCATGTCGGTTCGTTTACTCAAATATGTTTTAACAGCCTGCTTTGCTTCTGGGGACAAAAACACAACTCGTACTTTTTCTCCTTTACCACGCACTGAAAACTCATCTTTTGACAGACCTATGTCACGAGAGAGAGAACACAGCTCTGAAACACGAAGCCCTGTAGAAAACAAAAGCTCCAAAATAGCCCTATCTCGCAGGCTTTTAAGATCACTATCGGTGGGTGCAGACAAAAGACGCAACAATTCTTCTGTTGAAATAAGGTCTAAATTACGTTCAGGAACTTTTGCAAGCTCTATCCGCTCCGGTGCGAGAGAATCAACCTCTCTGTATGCCAGATATTTCAAAAATGAACGCAGAGCGATGAGATAATAATTTTGTGTACGTTTTTTTACTGTTTCACCTTCTGTTCCCGGTTGCCTGTTAAGCCACAAACGAAATTCTCTTACATTGTCGTCTGTTATATCCTTGGGTTGCTTTACTTTTGAGTGTGAAAGGAATCTTAATAAATATCTATCATAATTTTCAATAGTTTTAAGGCTGCGCCCACGCTCAATCTCCAAATACTCAAAAAACTGTTGCTTTAGCACATATACATCTATCATAATTTAAGTATATCATGCTATACTTAATACGCTCTAAATAATAATAATAATATGTCAGACAACAACGACAAAAAAGAAGATGAATTTACTTCAATCCTTAAGGCAGAGGGAATCATAATTGAAAATAAAAAAAATCAGGACGAGGAAGAAGGTTTAGATAAATTAAGAACAGAAGAAATAGAAAAAGAGCTTTTTAATGCTGTCGGTGCAGAAAGAGAAAAGACGATAGAAATAGACGATAAACCAATGACGGATGAGGTAAAAAAAGAACTAAATGAAAGGGGAATAGAAGTATTGCCACCAGAACCACTAGACGACAACGATAGATAACAACCAGTAACACAATTAAATAAACATAAACTAAGCAAATTCCATAAATTTAACTGTGCTTATGCGTGTAGTATGATAAGGCTTGCAATTATCTGATATCTATGCTACAGTTGCTTCAATGTTAACCGCAAAGAAAAAACTAAATATAATCAAGAAACACAGAGTGCATGACAAAGATACTGGTTCTACTGAGGTTCAGATCGCTGTTTTAACGAAAAAGATTACTGAACTTGCCTCACACCTCAAGAAAAACCACAAAGATAACCACTCTCGCAGAGGTTTACTTCAAATGGTGGCAGATAGGCATGCTCACATAAAATATCTTAAAAAGAAAGACGAGAAAAGATATAAAATACTTGCCAAAAAAATAGGACTTAAATCTTAAACAAAAAAAAGCGCTTAGCGCTTTTTTAATTACTTTGTAATTTAAAGTAATTTCATTTATACTTATAACTATTAACCTTACATTAAACTAACTATTTTATGGGCGTAATAAAACACAAAGAACAAAGAGTTGGTATTTTCATAGATGCACAAAATCTATACCATAGCGCAAAAAATCTATACAAAAAGAAAGTTAATTTTGGGGCTATCTTAGATGACGCTGTTGCAGGAAGGCATTTAGTGCGGGTAATTGCATATGTAATAACTACAGAATCAGGAGAGGAGCAAAGTTTCTTTGAAGCACTTGAAAAACTAGGAATAGAAACAAAAACAAAAGACTTGCAGATATTTTACGGAGGTGCCAAAAAAGCAGATTGGGACGTTGGAATTGCAGTTGATATGATTCGACTTGCGCCAAAACTTGATGCGGTTGTTCTAGTTTCTGGAGATGGAGATTTCATACCACTGGTTGAATACCTAAGAACAAACACTCAAGTTGAAGCTATCTCATTTGGCAGATCCTCTTCAGGTAAGCTAAAGGAAGCAGTAGATGACTTTTTGGATATGGACGAAAATCCAAAGAAATACCTTATAGGATACCGCCCAGCGCAAAAAGCACGGAAACGAACTCCTAGAAAGAGAAAATAAAAAACAGAACAGATTATTCAAAAACATCACGACTTACCGCCGTGATGTTTTTTTTGATATACTTAAATTATTAACAATTAAAGACGACTTGTCTTTAGATAGTTAGGGTTGGAATCCTGCCTTGAGTTGTATCACGTAATTCCAATACTAGAATCTGACGGCAAGGTGTCGCAAACTAAATATATGCAAAAAAAAGAATATTCCATTGAGATGGGTGGCAAAACACTAACCGCTGAGTTCTCTGACCTAGCCGACCAAGCAAATGGTTCAGTAATGTTACGCTATGGTAATACCGTAGTGCTCGCAACGGCAACAATGACAAAGGACGCAAAAGAGGGGGCGGGTTGGTTTCCTCTTACCGTAGATTACGAAGAAAAATTTTATGCAGCGGGACAAATTCTCGGCAGTAGATTTATGAGAAGGGAAGGGAGACCTTCCGAAGAAGCGACGCTGTCCGCGCGGGTTATAGACAGAACAATAAGACCTCTTTTTGAACAACACATAAGAAATGATATTCAAGTTGTAATAACAGTGCTATCAATAGACAAAGACGACCCCGACATACTGGCAATAAACGCAGCATCTCTTGCTCTTGGAGTGTCAGACATACCATGGAACGGCCCCGTTAGCGCTGTAAGGGTGGCAAAAAATAATAAAGAAGAATTTAGAATAAATCCAGAGTATGATTTCAGGGAAGACGATGGGCTAAAATTTGAAATGATCGCATGTGGAAAAGACAAGAACATAAATATGATAGAGGCTGGTGGTAAAGAAATAAATGAAGATATTGCCGTAAAAGCATTTGACATCTCTGTGGAAGAAATAGAGAAACTTCAAGACTTCCAGAAAAAAATAATAAAAGAAACAGGGAAAGACAAAATAAAAATAAAGAAACAGCAAGAAAGCACTGAGATAAAAGATCTATTTGAGAAAAACATTAAAAGTGAACTTCCAAATGCTCTATTTAGCGGACCTGGAAATGAAAAACTGTACGAATTAAAAAAACAATGGATAACACTTGTCAAAAAATCTCTTCCTGAAGAAAACTTAGGACTTGCGGGAGAGTATTATGAAGAAAAAACCAATGCGCTGATGCACGAAGAGGCTATCATAAACGACAAACGAGCTGATGGAAGAAAAATGGATAAAGTCAGGTCTCTGTACGCACAAGCAGGAGGAGTTTCTCCAATAATCCACGGTTCTGGAATCTTTTACAGAGGTGGAACACATGTATTTTCAGCACTTACGCTTGGTGGCCCGAGTGATTCGCAAATAATAAACGGAATAGAACCACAAAAAGAGAAACGCTTTATGCATCATTACAACTTTCCACCATATTCATCCGGAGAGACAGGAAGAATAGGTGGTGTAAATAGGCGAATGATCGGGCACGGTGCACTTGCCGAGAAAGCACTTTCCGCAGTACTTCCATCACAAGAAGAATTTCCATATACAATACGCATCGTTTCCGAATCAATGGCATCAAACGGCTCTACCTCTATGGCGAGCGTATGTGGTGGAACACTGGCTTTAATGGACGGAGGTGTACCAATCAAAGCACCTGTCGCAGGAATTGCAATGGGACTTATGATGAAAAATGAAAACACTTACAAAGTCCTAACAGACATACAGGGACCCGAAGACCACCATGGAGATATGGACTTTAAAGTTGCAGGAACAAGAGACGGGATTACTGCAATTCAAATGGATGTGAAAGTGGACGGAATACCTGTAAAGATACTCACGGAAGCTCTCAACAATGCAAAGGATGCAAGATTACACATACTTGATACAATAGAAGAAGCGATAAAAACACCGAGGGAAGAAATATCCCCATCGGCACCAAGGATAATTTCTGTTAAAATAAAACCAGAGCAAATAGGTCTCGTTATAGGACCGGGTGGTAAGACAGTAAACAAGCTGAGAGAAGACACTGGTGCAGAGGTAGACATAGAGGATGATGGAACTGTTTATGTCACAGGAAGGGATGGGTCGGCAGAAAAAGCAAGTGAAATAATAAAGGCGATGACCCGTGAATACAAAGCTGGGGAGAAATTTAAAAAAGGAGAAGTAACAAAAGTGCTAGACTTCGGAGTATTTGTAAAAATAGGACCCAACACAGAAGGGCTGGTGCACATTTCTGAAATTGCACCGTTCAGAGTGGAAAAAGTAGCAGACGTACTCAAGGAAGGAGACATCGTACCTGTTATAATAAAAGAGATTGACGACAGAGACAGAATAAATCTTTCAATCAAACAAATAGATCCAGACTTTATTAAAAAATAAAATTACAATCAACAACTCTCGCAAGGGAAGGAATGTTGGCAATATTTTAATATGAAAGACAACGATGACAAAAAAACAAATATCTCACATGGAAAAACAGAAGAGATAAAGGGGCTTAGGACATATCGAGCTGACATAAAATCAGCGAGTATAAAAAAAGGTCCTCCTGTAAAGAAAAAAGGGGGTGATGTAAAAAAAGAAAAGAAAGAGGTAAAGGAAGAAAAAGAAAGTGAAATTAAACCAACAGTCCCATCAGTTCCGCTTCCACCCACTCCATTTGTAGTCGATACAGACAAAAAACAAATTGCAGGAAAAACAAATTACATAACAACCAAAGATGTGTCTGATGCTGAAAAATTGCGTGTAGAAAAAAAGAACAGAGAAAAGGATGAAGTAAAAAGAAAAGAAGGAGAGAGGGTAAAAAAAGAAGAGGAAAGAAAAAAGAGAGAAGAGGAAGCAAAAATAGAAGCAGAAAAACTAAGAGAAGGAATAGAAAAAATTCTTGCTGAAAAAAATGAACTGAGCAAAAAACTTCATGATCTTAGCGAGGGAAAAAGAGTAGTCGAGCAAGAAAAAGACACTGTGCTTAATAAAAAAAGTGAGGGAGAAGAAGCACTTCAGCCAATTCTTGAGAAAGAGCACTTTGTGGAAGAAAAGATACAAGGCATGGAAAAGGAAGAGTCTGCCACACAAACAACTCAAGAAAGACACAATATTGAACAAAAAAGATGGACCGCAGAAGAAGAGAGGAGGGGGATAGAAAAAGAAAAATGGGGCAAGGAAAAAGAACTTGAAAAGATTCTTGCTGAAATTAAAGAAAAAGACTTAAAAATCGCAGAGATAAACAATCAAAGGAGTGAAATAAACACGAGAATTGAAACACTAGATAAAGAAAAAGAAAAAAAGGAACTGACACAAAAACTAAAAGGACTATCTAAAACAAAAGATGAACTGGAAACTGAGTGGGTAAAACTAAATGACAGAAAAAAAGAGCTCGAAGAAATATTGTCCCCAATTATAGAAAAAGAGAAAGGAATAGAGGATACGAAGCATTCAATTGAAGAAAAAGAGCACACGGCAAGCTCGTCTCAAGAACAAAGAGAGCTGGAGCAAAAAAGATGGAAAATAGAAGAAAATAGAAGAAACATAGAACAAAAAAGATGGGAAATAGAAGAAAATATAAAAGAAGTAACGAATAAAATAGGTACATTAAGACCAAAATACCAAGACGCACTTAAACAAGAGGAAGAAGTAAAAACAAAGCTAAGCAACATAAGCAACTAACGCAACTCTCTTAGAAACACATGCAACAACAATCAGACAAAAACTTAAATGAACGAAAAACAGAAGCGAAAATAGCTCTTGGTGGTGAAGAAATAAGCAATGTGAACAAAAATAAAGAAGTCAGACACCAACCCTTGTCTGACAAAATAAAAAAAACAAGCACACCAATACCAGTAAAACCAAAAATACTCAAAAGAGCACCAAATAAAACAGCTCCTCGACCCGAAAATCCTCCACTAAAAAAAGAAAAGGGAAGGGAGGAGAAAGCTTTTCTTGAAAAAATCCGCCCGAGGAGCAAGAGGGATAGTCCTCTTAGTGTTGTAGAAGATAAAAAAATAGAGAGAGTTCTATCACAAAAAGCGGTGAACAATAAAAATTACAATATCCCAGCGATACGAACATATAAAAGCGACATAGCAGATGCTGTTAAAAAAAGAGGTGAATCACTTTCACGAATAGCGATCAAAGAAAAAAAAAGAGAGAGAGAAGCGAAAAAGGTGATTAAAAAAACACCAAGAACAACAAACGGTGGGGGTAGAAAAATATTGATTATTGTTGGTGTTTTAATTGCAGCGACATCTGGGTTGACGATTACATACCAATTATACAATGAAGGCTTATTCTCAAATATATTCAAAAAGTCAGTCAAAGTTACAGAAGTACAAACCACGACAGACACCCCGACAGTACCATCGCTAATACCCACAAATACAGAGAGGAAAATAGATATTTCAGACAAAAAAGAAGATGTCATGAAAACAATAGCAAGAGAACTCGAAGGATACAGCGCTGGTGGTGTAGAAAATATTTATTTACACAAAACAATAGATGTCATAGTTGATGAAAAACCAAAGCAAAAACAAGTGCCAGCTAAAACAAAAGATCTTATTTCTTTAGGGGAGAACAAAGTGCCAAATGTCTTAACACGATCACTTGAAGAAAAATTCATGCTTGGTATCTATTCGACTCAAAAGGATGGGAATGTGCCATTTTTAATACTAACAACCAATTCATATGCACAAACATTTGCTGGGATGATAAAATGGGAACAATCACTACTTAATGATTTTTACAAACTATTCAGTATTAAAACAACCGTAAAAACAAGTAATTCATTCCTAGACAAAGTAATAGCAGGAACAGATACGAGGATACTCACAGATACAAAGAGTAAAATATTAATACTTTACTCTTTTATAAACAGAGAAACGATTATCATAACAACAAACAAAGAAGCCTTCCTTGGAATTTTACAAAAACTAAACAGTAAATAATTCTGAGTTATAAAATTATGTTTCTATTTTGTTTTTGTTATGATATAGTACAAAAATAACAATAATACAATAACTATGAATATTGACACAAAACATTTCAAAGAAGAACTGGAGAAAGAAAAAGGTGTTTTAGAAGGTGAGCTTAAAGGAGTAGCACGTGTAAATCCTGATAATCCACAAGACTGGGAACCAACAGCCGTAGACCTAAACATCCCAAAGTCAGACAAAAATGATATGGGAGATGCGATGGAGGAATTTGAAAGTAGATCTGCCGTTGAGGTAGAGCTTGAAAACCGCCTTAATAACATCAAAAAAGCTCTCGGGAGGATAGAAAATAACACTTACGGCAAATGCAAAGTTGACGATGGAGACATAGAAATAGAAAGACTTGAAGCAAACCCAGCGGCAGAAACATGCAAAGCACACATAAACGAGTAATTAAAGAGCACGAGAACAAAAACAGCCTTTTCCATTTGGAAAAGGCTGTTTTTTTAAGAGCCATAACTTTAACTATGATATAATTGTGGCAATGTCTTTTGCAAAAACGTTCTCAGCACAAACGAAAGGAATTAACGCACACATTATTGATGTTGAGGTTGATCTTTCAAAAGGTCTCAATGCCTTCTCTATTGTAGGACTCCCAGACAAAGCAGTAGAAGAAGCGCGTGACAGAATAAGCTCCGCAATAAAAAACTCCGGTTACACTTCTCCAAAATCAACAAATCAAAAAACAATAATATCTCTTGCCCCTGCACACATAAAGAAAACGGGGGCTTTATTTGATTTGCCAATGTCTCTTGCGTATCTACTTGCTTCAAAAAATATTGCATTTGAGGCAGATAACAAAATATTCTTTGGAGAACTTTCTCTGGACGGAAAGCTACGCCCAATAAAAGGTACATTACCCCTCATTATCACCGCACAAAAAGCAGGGTTCAAAGAAGTATTTCTCCCAAAAGAAAATGCTGTGGAGGCTGCGCTTGTTGATGGGATAAAAATATTTGGCGCTACGACACTGGAAGAAGTAATAAGACATTTGGATGAACGACCTAAAGCTAAGGCGGAAGCCAAAACCCCAACTGAAAGCGGAAAAGATGATGAAAAGCAACAGATACGAGCACAAGAAAAAACAAAAATAGAAAATAAACAAATTGCATATAAAATAGATTTTTCAGATATCAAAGGGCAAGAAAGCGCCAAAAGAGGGCTTGAGATAGCGGCGGCGGGGAAGCATAACATCGCAATGTTCGGACCTCCCGGAACTGGCAAAACCATGCTCGCAAAAGCATTCCGTCATATTCTCCCACAAATAACATTTGATGAAACAATTGAGTCAACAGGCATTCATTCTGTTGCGGGAGTGCTAAAAGAAAGTCTTATTACATCACCACCATTTCGCGCTCCACATCATAGCTCTTCTTACGTGTCTTTAATAGGTGGTGGAGCGACTCCAAAACCAGGAGAGGTAACCCTTGCGCATAACGGCATCCTCTTCCTTGATGAATTTCCTGAATTTGAAAGAAGGGTGATTGAAGTACTCCGCCAACCTCTTGAAGAGGGAACTGTGACGATATCACGCGCCAAAGGGACAGAAACATTTCCAGCTGACTTTATCCTCATCACTGCAATGAACCCATGTCCATGCGGTAATCATGGTTCAGAAAAGGAGTGTACGTGTCAGCCCGCAAGTTTAATCAAATACCAAAACAAAATATCAGGACCAATAATGGACAGAATAGATATTTGGGTGGAGGTAGGACAAATAGACCACAAAAAACTCTCCGACAGGTCTATATCAGGAGAAAGTACAAAGACAATCAACAACAGAGTAAGCAAAGCACGAGAGCTCCAAAAGAAAAGATTTAAAAAACACGGAAGTGAAGTGCGAACGAATAGTGAAATGGGAGTTCGAGAGATTGAAGAAATCATACAATTAGACAGCAAAACAAAAGAAACACTCAACACCGCTGCTACTAAAATGGAACTCTCCCCACGTGCATACCACCGAGTAATAAAAATAGCCCGAACTATCGCAGACTTAAGCGACTCGGAGAATGTTGAAGAAATTCACATCTTAGAAGCACTTCAATACAGACCCCGCCAAAAACAGTACTGATTAAGCTTAGGATTCAATGGCTACGCATGCGTAGCCATTGAAAAACCGCCTATCTGTTGAACGTTTAGTAGATTGGTATACAAAAAAAACGCACCATAGTATCATGGCAAGGTTAAACCTCAGGAATAATGGGTCCTGACCCCATTATTGACATTATTAATAATCCCTTTAAGTGTATGACTACATTGTGTAAGTAGAATAAAGTTGACAGAATGGACCTATGAAAAAAGTAGTAATATTTATTGCAATATTAATCCCTGTAATTTTTATTACACTTGCATTTACTGGAATGAAATCTCATGGAAAAGTGGCTGCGCAAAGTGCTTTAACTGATTTTTATTATGCTAATGATTTTTATGACAAAAATGGGTCATTTGGAACAACTCAAGGGTCATGCGATAAGGCAAAAACTATTTTTACAGGACAAATAAAAACTGACTTATCTGCAGTACAGGCAGGGGTATTAGAAACCTTAAACTTTGCAACGGCAATAAACAAAGCAGAAGAAATTCTTGGGGAACAAGCTGTTTGTTACGCAGATAATGACAAATTCGCTTTATCTATAAAATATACCAACAGACTTTATTACTGCATAGATAACAACAACGAAAGAAGCAAATATAGTCACGAGGCATCTTCTAATCAGAAAATCAGGTTTGGAATGACGACCAAAAAATTAATGAGGTCAAAATGCGAGATTAAGAATGATGAGTAAATTTATTATTGCAAATTTTACAACAATAAGTCATTAAAAAACGCCTAATTCTTACCAGGCGGTTTTTATTATTTAAATTTTCACACTGTATATTTTAAAACTCCCAAAATTGGATGCTCCCTGTTTGTTCAAGAGCGGAGCGATTGAATACAAACAGCAGTGCTTTAGTGCAGAACGAGAAGATAGTAAAAAATTTTTACGAGCCGTATAAACATACGGTGAGGAAAAATTTTTTACTATCAACAAAGTTACGCGCCGATTTTGGGGGTTTTAACTAGAAGGGGTTTTTAGCGCCACGCACTTCAAAGTGAACATGAGGCCCTGTTGAACGTCCTGTTGAGCCTATATACCCAATTACCTGTCCTTGTACCACGTTTTGTCCACGTTTTACAATAATACCGCTTGAATGACCATAGAGAGTTTGTGTGCCGTTTGGGTGTTCAATGACAACATATTTTCCATACCCACCATTCCATCCTGAATTTCTGCTTATAATAACCCTACCTGAAGCAGAAGCAACGATTGGTGTCCCTGTTGGTGCAGCAAGGTCAACTGCGTTGTATCCATGCAAACCATGTGGTTTTTTTGCAGTAGCACGAGAATTCCTACCTCCATTAATAGGTCTTATGTAATATCTACTATACGAAGGAACGTTTACCCCACGAACAACAGTTTTTGCACGGCCCGAACTGTATTTTATTATAGTTTTTTTACCACCTGGGATTACAATAGTATCTCCAACCATTAAACCTGTTGCATCTGAGATGTCATTGAATGCCATTATTTCTTTAACATCTGCTTTGTATTTCTTTGCAATACCATTTAATGTATCTTTTTTTCTAACAGTATATTCAAGTCCTGAAACTGGTAAAATAAGAAGCGTTTGCCCTGCTCGGATGATATCTCCTTTTCCAATATCATTAGCCCACACAATAGTATTAACACTCACCTCAAACATTTTAGCTATCTGAGACAGAGAATCTCCTTCTCTTACAACATAAACACTTATCTGGTCTTTTTTCTTTAAAGATTCACTGTCTACATCTGCCATCGTACCAGACGGACCAGACTCCGGAAGAAGCGCACTTCCTCCGATAATAGTTATATCTCCTCCACCTTTTGATGGATTAGGGTCAGGATTTACGGCCGCCTCTAAGACTGTAGCTGTTTGAGAATTCACATATTTTTTTTCATACACTACACTACCGTCAAAAAGATTCTCTAAAAAAGAGAAAATCCCGGCATGAGCAACCGAGATTGGTAAAATAAAGTAAAAAGACAACGCAAACAAAAAAACAAGCTTTTTACCCTTAAGCCTGAAAATATTCATTATTTTCATCTGACAGTCGAGACTACTATATGAGTCAGAATCTTGTTCTTTGGTACTTATATGTGTTAAATTATGGGTCTTTCGGGAATTTGCTCAACAAAATGACTACGCTTTACCATTGATGAACAACAAACAAATCACTTCTACCGTAAAATCAAATATACACGAAAAGCGACCCAAAGTCAATATGCGCAATAGGCAGTTGTGGATAAATATTTTTACCCATACAGAACTCTTTTTGAAATTAGTTTAGCGATTACGTGTATGTTATAGTAGTACGATAATGAACTACTTAGAAGAACTTAATCCACCACAAAGAGAAGCGGCAACACACCAAGACGGACCACTTCTTATCATCGCAGGAGCAGGCACAGGAAAAACAAAAACCGTTACACACAGAATCATACATCTTATAAACCAAGGAATTTCCCCAGCAAATATTCTTGCAATAACATTCACGAACAAAGCCGCAAAAGAGATGCGGGAGCGCGTTGAATCACTACTTAAAGAAACTTCTGTTGCAGAACACCCTGGGATTAGTGAGTTCTCGCGCGAATCAAAACCTTTCATAAGCACATTCCACTCTCTGGGGGTCAGAATACTAAAAGAAAAAGGCGAACTCATTGGAGTCCAAAGACATTTTTCAATTTTAGATAAATCAGGAACACTTTCTGTTGTAAAAGAAATAATTAAAGCACAAGGGCTTGACCCAAAGCAATTTGCTCCAGAAAAACTTCTCTGGACTATCTCCAAGCAAAAAGGAAACTTAGTGACAGCAGAAAAATACGCAGAAACAGCAGGGAGCAAGTATCCTGCAAGTATTCTTTCTTCTCTTTGGCTCGCATATGAAAAAGAAATGCAAAAACAAAAAGCTCTTGATTTTGATGACCTTATATTAAAAACGGTCTTGCTCCTTAAAAGAAATGAAGAGGTACGCAAACACTACCAAAACAAATGGAAATATATTCACATAGATGAATACCAAGATACAAATACGTCACAATACGAACTCGCCAAACTTCTTGTAGGAGAAAATAAGAATGTTTGCGCTGTCGGGGATGGCGACCAGTGTATTTACAGTTGGAGAGGGGCAGACTTTAAAAATATTCTAAACTTTGAAAAAGATTACAGTGGCGCAAAAACAATATTGCTTGAACAGAACTATCGCTCAACACAAACCATTCTTGCTGTTGCGAACGACATCATTAAGAAAAATAAAATAAGGAGAGACAAAAAACTATTTACAGAAAACATCGAAGGGGAGCAGATATCTATTTTTGACGCTGTTGATGAGGGAGACGAAGCACTTTTTGTAGCCCACAAAACACAGGAGCTAATAAAAGCTGGTACAAAACCTAAAGATATCGCAGTGCTATATCGTGCTAATTTTCAATCACGTGCACTTGAAGAAGCTTTCTTGTCTGAAAAGCTTCCATATCAAGTACTCGGTGTAAAATTCTTTGACAGAAAAGAAATAAAGGATATTTTGGCATTCATAAGAGCAGGGCTTAATCCAGACAACCTTCACGATATAAAAAGGGTTGTTAATGTTCCACCACGAGGAATTGGAAAAGTGACACTTGCAAAAATGTTTGCAGGGGAGGAGAGCACACTCACTCCTGCAATGCGTGCACGTGTGGAAAAATTTAGAAACATGCTAACTTCAATCAAAGAAACTGCTCTAAATAAAAAAACTTCCGAGCTTATAAAATTTGTAATGCAAGAAACTGGGATAGAAGAATCACTGAAAGCAGGAACAGATGACGACAAAGAAAGACTTGAGAACACACGGGAGCTTGTAACGCTTGCTTCGAAGTATGACGTACTCTCCCCAGAAGAAGGCGTAGAACAACTCCTTACAGACGCAGCACTTACAACAGACCAAGACTCACTAGAAAAGGTAGAGAATGCGGTAAAATTAATGACAGTACACGCATCCAAAGGACTTGAATTCCCTGTTGTTTTTGTCACAGGACTTGAAGATGA
Source organism: uncultured Candidatus Saccharibacteria bacterium (assembly GCA_964430255.1). Classification (GTDB taxonomy): domain Bacteria; phylum Patescibacteriota; class Minisyncoccia; order Phycocordibacterales; family UBA1539; genus CAYSEK01. The sequence goes on along the minus strand of CAYSEK010000007.1, from coordinate 4,530 downwards.
CCTTTTCCCTCACAAAAAAATGGGGGAGGGTAAAAAAACAGAAGCAGAAAACGAAGAAGAGCGAAGGCTTTTTTATGTAGCAATAACAAGGGCAAAGAAAAAATTATTTCTTTCGTATACTTCATTCAGAACCATCTACGGTTCCAAGCAAGTAAATGTACCGTCAGAATTTATCACAGATATTGATGATGCATTTATAAAACAAGAAGAGAGAACAGCAAGAACGATGTATCTCGACTAATGAACGAGGTCGAACCTCGTTCATTAGTCATTCGTGTGGTAAAATAAAAGATATGAAAAACCCACCTTTTCTAAACGAACAGATATATCACATAGTAAACCGTGGAGTAGAGAAGAGGGACATCTTTATGGACGACGGAGACTACATTCGCTTCATGCATCACCTCTATTCTTTTAACAACATAAAGACGCAACAAAACCTAAGAAGAAATAAATTTAAGATGAACGAGGTCGAACCTCGTTCATCTGGAGAGAATGAGCTAGTTGAGATATTGGCTTTTGCACTCATGCCAAACCATTACCACATATTGCTACGACAAAAAACTGATGCTGGAATCGTAAAATTTATGCAAAAACTCGGAACAGGATTCACGATGTTTTTTAATAAAAAATACGACCGCGTTGGACCCCTCTTTCAAGGTGGATTTAAAGCTACCCTTATTGAAGAAGATGCACACTTTATGTATGTTCCGCATTACATCCACCTTAACCCTCTGGGTTTAATGAAAGAAGGGGATACCTCTTGTAATGCAGATCAAAAACTTAAATTTTTAGAGAACTACAGATGGAGCAGTTTCCCTGACTATATCGGCAAGAGAAACTTTCCATCCATAACAAAAAGAGACTTATTGCTAGATTTCTTTGGTGGTTCTGAAAAATACAAACTAGATATTGTTGAATTTTTACAGAAAGATCATCCTGAGGAGAAAAATTACAAGTCCATACTATAAATAACCTACATGAACGAGGTCGAACCTCGTTCATGTAGGTATTAAAAATCATGCGGGCAAAAAAATCATTGGGGCAAAACTTTCTTACTTCAAAGGCAATTTTGGGTGACATTATCAAAGCTTCTGATCTTTCCAGTGAAGATACCGTATTAGAGATAGGTCCAGGGAAGGGCTTTTTGACTGAGGAGCTTCTAAAAAACTCCCGCAAAATACTTGCTATTGAAAAAGACGGCCGCCTTATAGAGCTCCTAGAAGAAAAATTTAAAGAAGAAATAGATTCAAAAAAACTTATTTTAATACATGGAGATGTGCTTGATTTTCAACCACAAAAACACGGCTTGAGTGATTTGAATTATAAATTAATTGCAAATATCCCATACTATCTTACAGGGCAAATCTTTAGACTTTTTCTTGAATCAAGTATTCAGCCCTCAAAAATGATACTTATGGTTCAAAAAGAGGTTTCAGACAGAATCGTTGCAAGAGATGGTAAAGAAAGCATACTTTCAATGAGTGTAAAAGCATACGGGACACCTCGTTATATTAAAAAAGTTCCTGCGCGTTACTTTTCCCCAAAGCCTAAAGTAGATTCGGCTGTGATTCTAATAGATAATATCTCAAAAGATACTTTTAAAAACAAAAACGAGGAGCAAGATTTCTTTGAGCTCATGAAAACTGGCTTTTCACATAAAAGAAAAACACTTTTAAACAACTTGTCTGATGTCTATGAAAAACAACAAGCAACTGAAGCACTAAACAACTGCGATATCTCACTAAAAGAGAGGGCGGAAAAACTAAATGTTAAAAACTGGATGTGCTTGTTGAACACCTTAAATTAAAAAATATTACTCAAAAACTGAATTATAAAAAGATAGATATTGGGGAAAATAGTTCTTCATCACAGGTATCATCATTTTTTCCACAGGAGCAAAATCGTCCATAAAAATAATCGCTTTAGATAAGTCAATTTCATTCTTACTCACGATAAATTGTGCAAATTGTGCTTTATCAGACGAGTCTAGTAATCTTTTTCTTAATGATTGCTCTGTTTCACTAGGAATATCGTTGTTTATTCCAACAAGTATTACATTCTGTGTTGAATATAAATTATTACCAAATGCAAAAATATAATAATTTGGAAAAACTTCTGAAAACGTCTTTGTCGTACTATTAAAAAACAATGAACCGTCTCCTTTCACAGAGGAAATGAAGTTAACAGCATATATACCACCCTTATTTAAATTATTTTTTATATCTTTTAAAAACTCATATGTTGTTAAGTGCCAAGGAATAGAGATGAATGAGTTATAAGCATCACCAAATACAAGATCGTACTTTATGTTGTTTTTATTAAAATAGATTCTTGCATCACTATTCACTGCTTTTATATTCCTGTCGCCAATATCAAAATATTTTTCTGCTATATTGATTACCTCTTTATCAACCTCCACAACGACAACCTTCGAGTCCTCATATTCATCAGCAAGATTTTTAGGTAAAGTATAAGCCCCTCCGCCAATAACATTTATCCTCTTTATTCCATCTTGTTTAATTAAACCAAAAATAGGATATATGGAGGTATACATCATCGGTTTTTCTTCTTTGTTTTTAAACTCAATACTATGTGAGTCAAAATCTAGAAACAACATTCTTGCTTCGCCCATATCAGGAATTACGGAATCAACAACGCGAGCTAGATAATAATTTGTCTCTTTTTCAAAAATAATATTACTTACAGACTCTTTTTTTGCATAAAAAAGACAAGGTAGGGTTGATAAAATTAAAAAAACAAAAAATGAATATACTAAATTCCTCATATTACAAAAATTAGATTTTATTTTCCCCATACAGAAAAAAATAAACACCGAAAGATCCCAGTAGTGCTGATACTAAATGCAATGTAAAAGAACTTCCAATCATGGATATAAAATAAAAACCAGTCATAAATACACCTAAAATACTTCCAGTAGACCACATTGCTGATAGTAAGCCATACTCTTTTCCTATTTTTGAAAAATCATCGGCATATAATTTAAGTATCATTGGCTGCAGTAAACCAATCATAATTGATGGGATAAGAAATAAATAAAAAGACAGCAATAGCACCATTCCTAAAATATTTATATCAAATTGAGTAAAAAAACGTGCAGAATCAACAAGAAGAGGGACTAAAAATACAAAAAAAGAAGACGACAACATAGCATAAGACAAAACCCTTACACTTTTAAATCTATCTATAACAATTCCTCCAATAAAACTCCCGATAGACAACCCGAGCAACGTGGTGCCTATCACCGCAGTCCATGTAAAAACAGACGACCCAACTATTGGTGCGGCTATACGCGCAGAAACAAGCTCAAACACCATCAAAGAAAAACCGGCAGTGAACGAGGTTAATATGTATATATATTTTATGGTCATTTCCTAAAGAGATGTTCCTATCATTGTTATTGTTCCATTTGACGGAAGGGCGTAACAAAAATACCCTGCGTACATTAAACAAATACCCCCCGTAGTATAAGTACCTAACACAAATGGTCCGGGGCGATATACTTGTCCATACGGGAAAGGAACAGAAGCGCCTGGTTGAAATACAAAATTACCTGGAGAAGGTCCAACAACCGTAAGTAAATAATTAAAACTACAAGTACAATATGTAACGTATGAAATTGTACCACCCAAAGGTACTCCTGCTTGAGCATCTATTTGTTCCATTGGCAATAATACAAAAACAACAAAAACAAATGCCATAATAAAAACAAAAGTAGACAATTTCTTTTTTAGACTAAAAAACATACTTTTATTATATATTAAATTTAAATGCCTCGCTATTACTTACACCATTTTTATTCTCCACTGTAACCCAAAACTCAACCTCCTCATTTTTGTCTGATTTATCTAAAAGAGTAGCCTCAGCAAGCATTTCAGGCTCCACTTTCAATGTTATTGTTTTACCATCCTGAGATGAAAAACCCTCTATAATCTCATAGCTTGTACGTAGAGTATTGTTTTTATCCATAAAACCGGCTCCATATATAGTCACGCTATCTCCATATTTAACAGAAGAAGGTGTTATTTTCTCAATAACAGGAGCTACTGCGAATTGATCTGTAACGATAAAAAATGTACTATTTTTACTCTTACCTTTTTCATTCTCAATCCAAACATTATATTTACCCGTTTTTATATCTTCCGGAATAACGAAAGATATCGATCCATCTTTTAAAGGATTTAAATTTTTTGCTACATATATGTCATCAAACAACACATTATTACTTTTTCTCGAAAAACCTGTTCCAAATATTGTAATTTCTGTTCCAGTATTGCCGAAATACACAGAAGGAAACATTATATATAATTCTTCTGAGATAAGTCCTGTGGTTTGAAAAAGAGACTTTATTCCAACACCCCTTCTTTTTGACTCTACAATAACTTCTTCTGGAGATTTTTCTATTTCTATGTTCGATACGATCGGCGTAGCAGGAGTGATAACAACAGAACCGTCCATTGAGTTCAACTTAGCCCTTGTTGAAGGACCTACATAACCTGTACCTGCTGA
>CAYSEK010000006.1:0-22609 GCA_964430255.1 uncultured Candidatus Saccharibacteria bacterium | reverse complement strand
AATCTTGGCGGGGGAGATAGGGGTTTGATGTTTGGTTGTAGGGTAACAAAAAAGCGTCCCGTTATAAGCGGGACGCCTTTTTTGCTGGAGGGAGGATCTTACCCAAGCTTCTTTATTTCTTTTCCTACGTACTTTTTCATCTTCTTCATGTTTTCTCTCATTCTTTCAATGATAAAATTAATCTTCGCTTTTCCTTGAGGAGATACAGCTTCTTCTTCATTGTGCACAGTTTCTAAATCTCCAAGGTCTTTTTCAAGTAGTAACGTCAACTTATTTACATCACGTCCTAAGATTATGGCATATGCGTTGTACTTCACTTCTTTTGCTGAATAGCGCCAAGCGGTGACACTGCCTATTGAGATGACTAGTAAAACGAGGATTATAAGTAACTCAAATAATCCAATGTCAATATTCCATATAGAAAAAAGCGGTTTTGGTTTGATCTTGAATGATTTTGAGTCTGACGGATGACTCAGTGCTCCTCTACTGTCTTTTGCGGTCGCAGAGAGTGAGTATTCTCCTACAACGAGTGGTTCTTCGATGACCATCTCCCAATTTCCTGCAGTGTCGCTTTTTGCTTCAGAAGAAAATACTCCTCTTCCTTTCTGGTTAAAAACTCGTACGATTACAAAACTATTTGGTAGTGTTGAGCCGGAAGTGAATACTATCTCATCCCTAGCTACATTTTCTGTGACAAAATTGATAACAGGTGTAGGGAGTGGAAGAATATCAAATTTTACAATATCCTCTACACTATTTCCTGCATTGTCGTATATTCTTACTAATACTGTATGTTCTCTTGGGGTTAGGGCTGGAAGTGTAAACGATGACCCTGTCGTTCGGATGGCTTCTTTGTTGTCTATGATAATAAGTGTTTCAGCGAGTCCTGATAGGCTGTCTTGCGTTTCAAATATTATCTCTGGAGTTGGATTGTCAGTAGTGGTGCTGTCTGTTTCTATTTCAAATGACACTGGCGGTGTCGTGTCTATGGATATTTTATAATATGCGAGTTCTCCCCATCCAATGTTATTTTTAAATTGTACACGAATATACCATACTCCTTCACTTAGTACACCAAAATTTTTGCCAGTAAAAAGTTCTTTTTCTTTGGTTCCCGTTTCTTTGTCTTGGATTTTGCTTAAACGGGTTGATATCTGGATAACATCCGTAGGAAGCTCCCACAGCACCACTACTTCTCCAGAATGGTTGTCCCACTTTTCTTGGTCAGGATAAAGCGGAATACGGAGTTTGGGAGCTTTTGGTGTTGCTTTTGCAACAGTTGCCTTTCTTATTACTTTTTTAGGTACTTCTACTGGAGTCACTGGTGGTTCTTTGGGGGCTGGTAGGGGAGGAGGTGCTATTTTTTTTGTACCAACGCTTACGCTGGTTTCTTCTGTGCTGAACAGTACATTCGTGCCTTTGCCATCATTTGCGGTTACGATAGCATCTGAGGCTGTGATTTCTGCTACTCCAGCACCTGTAGTCTTAAATCTTAATTTAATAATTTCAAGAGACGTACCCGAAACACCCTTTGACGTACCTCCAATAAAACCAAGAGTTCCATTTTCATTTGAAATAGTTGGTTCTTCTACCCAAAAATTAAATATAGATCCAGTGCGGTCAACACTTACAAGTTCCAAGATATCACTTGGGAAATGTATTATTGCTTGTGAAGCGTTTATTGTGGTGTCGGGCGTTCTAACACCAACAGTAACAGTAAACTCCTCTCCCAAACTAAAAGTTCTTTCTTCTGGTAAAAGATAGATTGTTGCTGCTGATGCGTTTAAAGCTATGGCTCCGAAAAAGAATAAAAAAGAGATGATTGTGAAAATGGTTTTTTTGATTGTCATGTTGTTAATAATACTAAATAGTTAATGTTTGATAAATAGGGTGTTGTGGATAGCGAGAAAATTCTAAGTCTGCATTGCTCGCAGGAAAATACTAAAATCAGAAATATCTATTTTACCATTATCGTTCATGTCTACTTTTGAACGAAGAGTGGAGTCATCGGAACCCCATCTGAATAAAAAGATACTCCAGTCGGTAATGTTGATGGCGTTGTCGTTATTGAAGTCAGCTCTTGGAGACTCAAGCTCTGTTACTTTGAATATTCTCGTGAGAGAGAAGTCGCTAGATATACCTTCTTTGTCTATTTGTCTAACTCTCACCGAGTGCGTTCCGTTTTTAAGTGTTGTTGTGTCGGACAAAAATGTGTATTGTCCTAAGTTGTTTGACTTTGTATCGCCGACAAGTTTGCCATCTATTTGTACATCTATTGTGCTGTCTGGTGCGCTATATCCAACAATCTGTACATCGCTTCCTTTGATTACTACTGGTTTTTTAAACCCAAGTGTTGGTGGAAGGAAAAGGTCTTTTGCTGTTAGGCGATTTTCAGATATAAAATTAACGCTGAAAGATTTGATTCCCGTTTTTCTTCCTTCTTTATCTTTTGCGCGCAGGGCGAAAAAGTATTCTCCCTGTAGTAGTGCGAGTATTGTCATATTAAATTCGCCACCAGGAGAAATGTAGAATCTCTCCACAGGAATATTCCTGAATCCTGGGTTTATTGTATCTTTTCGTAGTATCTCAACTTTACTCCCCGGGTATGCTCTTCCAGAAAAATGTGCGCTTGTGGGGGCAACTCCACCTCCAGTTTCAGGTATTATGACTCCGGATATTTCGCTTGTGGTTAAGCTCACCACATTTGAGATGTTTGAGGTATTTGGAACTTCGTCAGATGTTTTGAGTGCAAAAAAATATGTGGTACCTGCCGATAGTCCTGAGACAGTCATGGACTCATAAGAACCTGCTGTAGACGGTGATGGCTCACTCGTTGCCTCTATTGCAGAAGAGAAATTTGAGGCATCAATAAGAGAAGTGGAGTATCGAACATCATACGTTGTTGCTGTGTCTGTATTTCCGTCATCGCCTGGAGCTGTCCAAGACAGATCAATAGAACTTGACGTAGCACCTGATGCGGCAAGGTCTGTGGTGTCTGCTGGTGCTGTTGTGTCTAGGGTAACTGTTGTAGATAGATTTGGCACGTTTGATATAGCCGAAACGTTTGGTGCTTCGTCTGAAGTTTTTATTGCAAAATAATATGTGGTATCTGCGGAAAGACCAGACACCGTCATGGATTCGCTCGAGCCTGCGATGGATGGTGTTGGTTCTCCTGTTGCAGCTGTTGCAACAGCAAAGTTGCTCTCGTCTATTGTAGTCGTAGAGTAACGTACATCATATGAGGTGGCAGTTCCTGTGCTTCCATCATCACCTGGAGCTGTCCAAGATAGATCAATAGCGTTTGGGGTTGCTCCTGAGGTTGCAAGGTCTGTAACTGCATCGGGTGCTGTTGTGTCGGGGGTTGTGGCAGTTGTAGTACTTACCACATTTGAAATAGTCGAGGTGTTTGGAATCTCATCGGATGTTTTTATTGCGAAATAATATGTAGTATTTGCGGAAAGTCCCGTTATTGTCATTGATTCACTTGAGCCCGCCACCGAAGGTGTTGGTTCACCTGTTGCCGTTGTCGCAGAAGCGAAATTTGATGCATCAATAAGAGAAGTGGAGTAGTGGACATCATATGTTGAGGCTGTGCCAGTATTCCCGTCGTCACCAGGTGCAGTCCATGTAAGGTCTATGGAGCTTCCGGTTGCACTTGAGGTTGCAAGATCTGATACCGCACCAGGGGCAGTTGTGTCCGTATAAGTAACTTCCACCTCAACGTAGTTTGTACGCATATCTTCCGAATCATTGTCAGTCGTTACAACAAATTCAAACTGTCCTGTTGATGCATTTATGTATGTTGAAAAATCGGTTGTGAGGCTTCGTATTAGATCGGTGTCTGTGTCTTGGGTTATTGAGAGAGAGCTTCCGAGTTGTACCCATGTGCTTGTTCCACCAAACTCATCAAGTCCATCTTTTCTTAGCCAAATACTGAGATTACTTGCAGTGTTGCCGTCTGTGTTGCCGTTCCATTTCACTTGCACATTAGTAACAGCACTAACTAACTCGTTTAGGAAAAATCTGAATGTAATAGCCATCTCGTCATTTCTCCTCGGATCATCTGTTGCCCACTCTGCTGTATTGTCTGCCGAGATGTTTACATATTCTGCATCAGATGGTGCCGCAGAATCATTTTGGTCTGTTGATGTTGTCCATGGAAAAACATCACTATCGTGTTCAATCGCTATTGGATTGCCAGAGGTGCCGGCATTTGCATTGTCAACCCCTACAAAATTATATGTTGCCGTAGCAGCAGAAGCACTTCCTACTACAAAAAAGAAAATGAAGAGTATTAAAACAACGGTAGTTGTTGCATTGAATGTTTTTGATTGTAATAAAAAAACAGGCATAATATGTTGTTTATATTATACCTGCTCTATTTCTTTATTTATAGTGAGTTTATACACAGGGGAAAGTGTGTAGACTTTTTTAAAACTGAAAATTACTCCTTTTCTTCCTTAACGGGAATTTGATATTCTTTCGTAGTGGGTTCTTTTTCTTGTTGTGTCTCGTACGTGGAGCCTATTGCTTCTGGTCGAGACTCTTGTCCAAAGAAATCTTTTACCTTTTCAATGATCTCTGCTACGGCATGCTGACCTTTTACAATATAATCGTTAGCACCTAATTTAAGTCCACGCTTAATATCCTCATCGCTACCGAGCATAGTTAGGAGAATCACTGGATAATCGCGTAGTTGTGGTGATTGTTTAAGCTCTTCTAATACTTCAAATCCGTTCTTTTTGGGCAGGATTATATCAAGCAAAACAAGGTTTGGTTTTTCTGATTCTACAAGCTTAAGTCCAGCCTCGCCATCAAATGCTCTGTTTACATCAAATCCTGCGTCAGTTAACTCTTCGTATATAACTTTTGAAAGAATTTCATCGTCTTCTATTAAAACTATTTTTATCTTTGCCATATTTGTAAAGTATATCTTAGTGTTGGCTATTTTGCCGATAGTAAATGGTGAATAAAGTCTATTTATGTACTTGATTATTATATCATTAAATAATTGATTATTTAAGTACCTTTAATAATGAGCCTAACTAAGGACGAAAAGGTTAAGAAAGTTTTCTCATCCCTTTTCTCTCTTTGGATGTTAATGGAAGCTGAACATAAAAAGTTGCCCCTTTGTCTTTTTCCGATTCAAACCATATTTTTCCACCAAGTAAATCAACTGCTTTATACGCAATAAACAAGCCCATGCCAGTCCCGTCCGTCTTTACCAGCATCGCATTTGAGCCTCGGGTAAATTTGTCGGATATGTTCTTTTGGTCTTCCTTTGGTATTCCTATGCCGGTGTCTTTTATTTTGAGAAGGAAAGTGTCATCGCCTGCTTCTAAGGATATGTCAATTTTCCCTTCTTCAGGTGTGTACTCGGTGGCATTGGAAACAATTGATTGTACCACGTTGCGCAATGCATTGTTGTCAGTTGTGATCGTAAGTTTTTTTGGGTGCTTGAAAGATACGGAGATTTTTTTCTTATTATATAACGGCTCCATCTCTTTGAGATAGTTTTCTATAAAATCAACCAGCTCAAGTGGTTTTGGGGAAATGCTAATTCCTCCTTCTTCTATACGCGATACGTTAAGAAGAATATCTACTAGATCGGAAAGATTATTGGCTGCGGTATGAATGTCTTGAAGATATTCTGTGCCTTGTTTCGTAAGTTTTTCCTTTTTGAGGAATAATTCTATAACCCATCTAATGCTTGTAAGGGGAGTGCGCAGTTGATGTGATGCAATAGTTATAAACTCTGATTTCATCTTATCCACTTCTTTTCTTCTTGTAATGTCTTGACTTATCCCTACGTAAAATATTGTCTTTCCGTCTATGATAACAGGAGCTATTGACATGTGTTCTTGGTATTCACTTCCATCTTTACGCCTGTTTACAATGTCCTCAGTCGTGTAAGATTTTCCTTTTTTTAGCGCCTCCCACATCTTATTAAATGTATCTTTGGGGGTTTTTTTGCTATGGATGAAGCGTGGGTTTTTCCCAAGCATCTCTTCTAAGGAGTATCCAGTCATTTTTTCCCAGGCAGAGTTTACGTAAACAACATTAGCGTCAGGGTCAGTTATTATAATGCCATCACTTGAAGATTCAACAGCCTGTTGGAATTTTTGCGCATTTCTTGCTTCCTCTTCAACCTTTTCTTTCTCGGCACTAAGGTCGTCGAGAATATTGAGTGTTGCTTTCTTTGTTTCCTCAAGATTTTTTGTAAGTTCTTCTGCTTCCAGTATTTTGATTGTTAGTTTTAGGTTTTCTTCTTTAAATTTTTTATTTATCTTTAATAGTTCTTTTGTCATTCTGTTGAATACTTTTGCTAGGTGTCCGATTTCATCTTTGGAAAGTATCTTTGCTTGCCTGCGAAGATTTCCTCTCGATATTGCTTGAGCTGCTTTGGTGAGTTCTCTGATTGGTTTTGTTATCGATCTGATAAAAATAATACTCAGGAAAAGTGAAATTATAACAACAAAAAGAATTAGAAATGAATTGACAAATTCCAACTCGCCCTGCGCTCGGGAAAAACCCTTTTCTGCCTCGATTATTTCAGCGTCATTTATTTTATGCCATCTCCCGACTTCTTTGACTGTGTTTATCGATAAGCGGTCCGCGTCTTTCATCAAAAGTCCAATTTCAGTGGAACTTATTATTTCCTCTCTTGGTGTATTGAATATTTGTAAAGATTTTTCTTTAAAGCCAGAATAATTTTCTATTGAAGAAATAAAGATTCTTTCTTCTTCTGGATTATTTAAGGCAAGAGGCTTTATTTTTTCAAACTTAGCATCTATTTCTCTGATAAGTGTTTTAAATTTCTCTAACTCTTCTTCAAGTTCTGACCCTGCTATAAGATAATCATTTATAGGCATTACTGCCCAACTTATCTTGATTGACAAGTCCATGATTCCGTGCATTTCATGAGATTCTTCTTTTACTTTATCGAAAGCTTTCTCAAGGTTTAGAACTCTACTGTAGTTTGTAAGTCCTATTACCATAAGAATAAGAAATATAAAGCTAAGCCACACCCATAACCTAGTGCCTATCTTATAATAAAAAGGAATGCCTTTGAAAACAACATCAAAGCCACGTTTTTTTTGATTACCTTTTATGACTCCAGTTGATATAAGCACAAACCCAAGTAGAAAAATAATATGAAAATACCACCAAATAACACTCCATTCTTGATAGAAAAAAGGTGCAATAGATGAATTTAGTAATATAGAAAATCCAAGAATAAAATATAGAAGTAGTATGCTTTTGGTTTCGCTGTATTTGTATATCAAAAAAACAAGTGTTGAAAAGAATAGTATTCCCGTGAGTATTATTGGTAGCCATAAAGTTTTTTCTAGTAATTCTAGCCATTCAGGAACTAGTAACAATGAGATAAAACCTGCAAAAAGACTCAAAATAACACTTAAAAATATCTTAGATCTGTTTTCGTGAATCCAATACTTGTATTTCTCAGTTGGTATTATTAACCCAAATAATACCAACGATCCTAAAAACAATCCAAAGTGTTCCGTTCCGTCAAAGATTGCTTCACTAAATACATGCAAACTCGGTATCGATATTGCGTGTACAAAGAAGACAAAACCAAAAATATAAAAAGCTAAAGAAGTGATGAGTATTCGGGGGTCTTTGCTTTTTGTATAGCTTTTGTATGCAAAGTAAGAAACAAAGAAAGTAAGACCGCAGATCATTACAAGTACTATCGAGTGAGCAAAGTGGTTTCGGTAGAACATGTCTGCATATCCACCTTTAAGTAAAAGAAGAAAACCTAAAAGCGGAAGCAGAAAAGAAGTTGCAGATGCGATAATTATTTTAATGGTTTTTGTCATACTGTTATAATTATATAGTACCAAATTTTTACTGTGATAAAAATCCACAGTTTGTCTTTTGTCTTTTTTGTTTGTATGGGTGTATAATTATAACTAATGATAAACAAAAAAACTAAATTAAGGAAGAGTAAATATAAGTTTACTCTTCCTTCGATATCAAGTGACATACTGGACCGTGTTCCTTTTGGCGTGTATGTCGTTAATCGCGAAGGCATAATAGAATATTTTAATCCAGCGATGGTTGAGATGGCCGGAGCTGAGAGTCCTGACGAGATTGTTGGACTAAATGTTTTAACAATTCCAACATATAAAAAATATGGTCTTGTGAAGTATTTTAAAAAAGGATTAAAAGGAAAACCATTTCGTGTCGATGCATTGAAATATACTTCATACACAGGACACAAGACAACAATTAGAAATTACGAGGTTATCCCAATTAAAGACAAAGAAGGAGATGTTCAAAAATTGCTTTGCATTGTGGAGGACGTTACAAAGAGTGAAGAGATCTCTGATGCTCTAATTGGAGCAGAAGTTAGATATAGAAGTATTATTAATGAAATTCCGGTGTGTATTAAATTGTTAAATACCAAGGGGGACCTCATAGAGATAAATAAATATGGTAAATACGAACATTACTTGGAGGGTAAAAGTGATAAAGAAATAAAAAAATGGGACTACGTAAGTTGTACAAGTGATAAAGATGCACCAAAAATAAAGAAAGCAATAGAAGATGCAGTTAAAGGTAGGATTAGTAGTTTTGATGTAACACACGCTCCTGGAAAATCAAGACACAAGGTTTGTTTTCTTCGTGTGGCTCCGGTTGATATTGCAGGAGAGTTGCACGTCTTAATTTCCTCATACAACATAACAAGTAGTAAACAAATAGAGGAAGATTTAAAAAGAAAAGAAGCTCGTTTCAAAGAAGCAGAAAGAATCGCTAGTATTGGAGGTTTTGAGTGGGATATTAAAAGAGATTCAGCTACTGTGTCTGGGGAACTACTGAATATGCTCGGAGTAAAACAAGATTATTTTTATGAAAAACCACTGGATAAATTTTTGGATTTAATTCATCCAGATGATAAGAAAATTGTTCAAAGGAGGTTTGAGAAGAGGTTGCAAGATAAAAAACCTTTTGAGTATGAAAGTCGTATTGTTCGTCCAAATGGAGATGTTCGAATACTTCATTCAAAAATAGAAATAATAAACGGTGGTGAAGATAAAAATCCGACAAAATTGATAGGGATCTTGCAAGATATTACAGACAGAAAACAAACGGAGATAAAACTTGAAGAGAAGGTAGATGAATTAGAGAGGCTAAATAAGCACATGATAGGCAGAGAGCTAAAGATGAAAGAATTAAAGGAAGAAGTAAGTAGACTAAAAGAAAGCTTGGAAGAATGTATTTCCGAAAAAAAATAATAGAAATATGGAGCTAGAATTTATAATAATATAACTTTTCCACCGATAGTCTTTTTGTGTCGTGTTCCAGTTATGATAAAATATATGTGTTATGAAATGGCGGGTTATTTTTATTGTTGCTTTAATATCTGTAGTGATATTATTTCAATTTTTGATTAAAAGAAATGCAGACCTAGATTACTTATTGATAACAGAAAACAACATGGAACTAAAAAGCAATTCATTTAAACATAATAGTATTATTCCACCCGAGTACACTTGTGATAGCGAAAACATAAATCCAAACTTATCTATTGAAGGTGTTTCTGAGGACACAAAAGAGTTAGTTCTCATCGTTGATGATCCAGATGCTCCAGCTGGTACATGGATGCATTGGACCATGTGGGGGATATCTCCTAGCATTAATGTTATAGATAAAGGAAAGTTGCCAGAGGGTGTAAAGGAGGGGCTTACTAGTTTTGGTACGGTTGGGTATGGAGGACCTTGCCCTCCTGTGGGCACTGGAACGCATAGATATTCTTTTCGAATATACGCACTTAATAAAAATATTAATTTAAACGCAGGAGCTACGCCCGAGGAACTGGAAAGAGAAATGAGCGACAGTGTTATTGATAGTGCTGAAATAATTGGACTGTATAGTCATGACAAATAAAAAGGGAGAAAAGATATGAATTTTGCCAACCTATGTTTCGTGACATAAAATAAAACAAGAAACACAAAATATAATATGAATCTCAAGGTTTTAATGTTCGGCTGGGAATTTCCTCCATATAATAGTGGGGGGCTTGGTACTGCGTGCTTTGGGCTTACGCGAGCATTATCTTCTTGTGAGAATACAGATGTTATATTTGTTCTTCCAAAAAAAGTGAATGTAAGTTCTGATTTGGTAAAAATAATTTTTGCTGATGCATCTTCTGTTCTGAGTGGTGAAGATATTTCAATTTTATCCGGGTATATAACATCAAGTGAGTATCTGTCAAAGAAAGATGAAGTAACGGTAGGATTGTATGGAGCTACTCTTTTACAAGAAGTAAAACATTATGCAAAAAGGGCAAAAGAGATAGCAGAAAATGAGGATTTCGATGTAATACATGCGCACGACTGGCTCTCATTTCTTGCAGGCATTGAAGCAAAAAAAACAAGCGGGAAACCGCTTATTTTGCATGTGCACGCTACGGAATTTGACAGAACAGGTGGACAAGGAGTCAATCAAGATGTTTATGACATAGAAAAATATGCTATGGGAGAGGCTGATGAGATAATTGCCGTCAGTAATTTTACAAAAAATAAAATAATAGAACATTACGGTATAGATTCAAGTAAAATAACCGTTATACACAACGGAGTAGATATATCCGACTACAAAGAACTTCCTCCAAGACTTGAAAGTATAAAAAAAGAAGGGAAACAGAAAATAGTTCTCTTTGTTGGCAGAATAACGATACAAAAAGGTCCGGAATATTTTGTCAGAGCGGCAAAAAAAGTGTTAGAATATTATCCAGATGCATTGTTTGTTGTGGCTGGGTCAGGTGATATGCAATACCAGATGATGAACGAGGTCGCAGACCTTGGCATAGGAGATAAAGTAATATTTACCGGCTTTTTAAGAGGAGATGACCTTACCGCACTTTATCAAGCTGCTGATTTGTATGTAATGCCATCAGTGTCTGAACCATTTGGTATAATACCTCTTGAAACTATTGCAAATGGAACACCTGTGATAGTTTCAAAACAGACGGGAGTGTCTGAGGTTTTGACACATGCGCTGAAAGTTGATTTTTGGGATGTTGATGAGATGGCGAATAAAATTCTAGGTGTTCTTCAGAATGATTCATTACAAAAAACACTTCAGGAGGAATCGTTTAAAGAAGTAGAAAAGTTAGACTGGACGACCTCGGCGAAAAAAGTATTGAATGTTTATAAGAAATTTTTTAATAAGTAATTAAAGATATATGGCATCCGTTTGTTTTTATTTTCAAGTTCATCAGCCGTATCGGATAAAACCGTACAGGGTGTTTGATATAGGTAAAGACAGTGAATATTTTAATGATAATTCTGAAAAGGATTTGAATAATGAAAAAATACTAAAGAAAGTTGCACTTAAGTCATACCTTCCTGCAAATGCGATTCTTCTTGAATTACTTGAGAAGCATCCGGAGTTTAAGGTAAGTTTTTCTATGTCAGGTGTGTTTTTAGAGCAGTTGGAACGTTTCTCCCCGGAAACACTAGAGTCTTTCCAGAAGCTAGTGAAAACAGGTCGTGTGGAAATATTAAGTGAGACATATTATCACTCTCTTTCTTTTTTGTACTCCAAGGATGAGTTTAAGAAACAGGTACGTTTGCATGGCAAAAAAATAAAAGACCTTTTTGGAGTAAAGCCTACAGTCTTTAGGAATACCGAATTAATCTATAACAACGAGCTTGCAAGTGAAGTGGAAAGTATGGGGTATAAAGGTATTATATCGGAGGGTGCTGATCATGTATTAGGATGGAGGAGTCCAAATTTTTTATATAGACCTAAGAATACAAAAAAAATAAAACTTCTTCTTAAGAATTATAAACTTTCTGATGATATTGCTTTTCGTTTTTCGTCAAAAGATTGGGATGGGTATCCTCTTACTGCACCGCAATTTGCAGAGTGGGTATCTTCTGTGAATGGTAATGGTAATCTTGTAAATTTATTTATGGATTATGAGACATTTGGTGAGCACCAATGGGAAGATACTGGAATTTTTGAATTTTTAAGACACCTACCTGAAGAAGTACTAAAACACCCTGATAATGATTTTGTAACACCGTCAGAAGCGATTGATCGTTATGATGATGTGGGGGAGTTGGATGTGCATAATTTTATGTCTTGGGCTGATGTAGAGCGTGATCTTTCTGCGTGGCTTTCAAATTCATTACAACACGATGCAATAAACAAGCTATATGCGCTTGAGGATGATGTCTTAAAAACAAAAGATAATAAAATAATAGAAGACTGGAGAAAACTGCAGACATCAGATCATTTTTACTATATGTGTACGAAATGGTTTGCCGATGGGGATGTTCATAAGTATTTTAATCCATATGAATCTCCTTATGATGCTTTTATTGTGTTTATGAATACAATAAATGATTTAAAATTGCGAATAAGTTCCAAGAACAGTAAAATTTTGGTAGAATGTTAGAGATACAAAAAACTTAGTTAATGAACTTACTTAAAGGCCATTATCAAAAAAAAGATTTATCAGGTAAATTTTATTATGGCATCAAAAAAAACAAAAACAGCGAAGAAGGTGGTAAAAAAAGTGGCTAAAAAAATACCAGCGAAGAAAAAAACTTCTGCAAAAAAAGGAGTTATGAAATCTACTCCAAAAAAAGTCCCTAAGGAGTCGTTGGTAAAAACAAAGAAATCTGTCGGCAAGAAATCAAAAACATCTGCAAAGAAGAAAAAAACGGTTAAGAAGACGTTGGTTGTTGCTATGGGAGATCAGTGTTTTTGGATAAATAGTGGTCCTGAAGTAAAAGATTTGATTGAGCTCAAAGACATTCTTTCTGAGATAAACAAGGAACAATTTATTCATCATGTGAATAATATGAAAAATGATTTTGCTGTTTGGGTTGAAGATGTTCTTTGTGACAAAAAATGTGCGGATAAAATAAGAAGATCAAAAACTATACCCGCGATGATAAAAAATATAGAAAGAGCTCTTTTGGAGTATCATTACTAATTATATTATAGGTCAACATCAATTAATTTATGCCAAAATCACTAGCACTTGGAAATGGTAATATGCTCGTTTGTCTTGATAAGCATGCACAAGTAAGAGACTTGTTTTTTCCTTATGTTGGGCTAGAGAATCATGTAGGTGGTGCATACGTTCATAGAGTTGGTGTATGGGTTGATGGTGAGATGAGATGGCTATCCCATCCTAGTTGGAAGGTGTCTGTGAATTGTGGTAAAGATGCGCTTGTTAGTAATATTAAAGCAACTAACAGTGATTTAAAAATAGACCTTAATTTTATTGACGCAGTATATAATGAGAAAGATATCTTTCTCAGAAAGGTTACTGTATACAACAAAAGTGACAAGAGAAGAGAGGTGAAATTATATTTTGGACATGAGTTTGAAATTTATGAGTCACACAGGGGGGATACTTCATATTTTGATCCAATTGGACATTCTGTCATCCACTATAATGGAAGAAGGGTGTTTTTGATAAATGGAAGGTACGAGGATCGTGGTTTTGACGACTACACAACCGGTATATTTAAAATAGAAGGAAGAGAGGGGTCGTTCAAAGATGCCGAAGATGGAATGTTGTCACAAAATCCCATAGAGCATGGGCTGACAGATTCAGTTGTTGGATTCTACTTTTCAATAGGTCCAAATGAGAACAAGGAAGTATATTACTGGATGACAGTTTCTGAAACAATAAAGGGTGCTCAGGACTTAAACGATTATATATTGAAAAAATCACCTGAGCATTTAATAAGAACAACAGCAGATTTTTGGAAAGCGTGGGTAAATAAATATAATTTTAGTTTTTATGGGTTGGATGAGAGCGCAGTTCTTTTATTCAAAAAGTCACTTTTCAACATACGCGCACATACAGATAATCGTGGAGCTATAATTGCTTCAGGTGATTCCGACATGCTGCAAAGCGGAAGAGACACTTATAGCTACATGTGGCCCAGAGATGGAGCATTTTCTGCTATTGCTCTTGATATGGCAGGGGATACAAATGTCACCAGAAGATTTTTTGAGTTTTGTAATAATGTAATAACTGATGATGGGTACTTGATGCATAAATATAGACCCGATGAATCATTGGGTAGTTCTTGGCATCCATGGGTGAGAGGAGGAGATGTTCAATTACCGATTCAAGAAGATGAAACTGCTTTGGTTATTTACGCACTGTGGAAGCATTATGAAATTGCCAAAGATTTAGAGTTTGTTGAAAAGATATACAATTCTCTCATAAAAAACGCTGCGGATTTTATGGTGGAATATCGTGACAAAGAAACAGGTCTTCCAAAACCAAGTTATGACTTGTGGGAAGAAAAACTCGGTATATCAACTTTTTCATGCGCCACTGTGTATGGAGCACTGATAGCCGCTGCAAATTTTGCAAAGATACTTGGTAAAAGAAAAAGTGAAGCAATATACAGAGAAACTGCAGAAGAGATAAAACAAGCGATTCTAAAATATCTTTACGATGAAGAGAGTGGTACTTTTCACAAAATGGTTAATTTTAAAGATGGGGAAATTATCTACGACAGAACACTGGACATGTCCAGTGTCTATGGTATCTTTGCATTTGATGTTTTAGACGTAGAAGATAAAAGATTAGAAAGAGCAGTAAAGAATGTTGAGAGTAGATTAATATGTAAAACATACGTAAGTGGGGTTGTAAGATATGAAGGAGATCCATTTCATCGCAGGGCGGAGAATGTTCCTGGGAATCCATGGTTTATTACAACACTTTGGCTTGCGCAGTATTATATCAAAAAAGCTAAAAAAGAAAGTGACTTTAATGAAGTTAAAAAGTGGCTTGACTGGACAGTTGATAATTCTCGTGCTTCAGGTGTTCTTTCGGAACAGTTGGACCCATACTCGGGGGAACAACTCTCAGCGGCACCTCTTACGTGGAGTCACGCAGAGTTTGTCATTACTGTTATAAAATATTTAGACAAGATGGAGGAATTAGGATTATGTAAAAAATGTGACCCCCTGAAGGTTTCTTAGTTTATGGACTACTCGTTTAAAGAAAGCAACATCCCCACAATACTTGTAATTTTTGGGGCAACAGGAGATCTCAGTCGACGCAAATTACTGCCGGCACTTTTTGATTTGTATGAAAATAATTTACTGCCTGATATGTTTAAGATTGTCGGCATGGCAAGAAGAGGATTGTCTGATGAGGATTATCGTGTATTTGCAAAAGAGGCGATAGAAAAAGAAAAAAAAGGAAAATGTGATGAAATAATTTTGGATAAGTTTTTAAATTATCTCGTTTATCACTCTGGGGATTTTAGTACTCCTGAAAATTATAAAAAGCTTTCTGAGAAACTTATTTCTATTGAGGATTCATTTGGTGCTTGTTCAAATAAATTATTTTATCTCGCCGTTTCTCCTTCATTTTATGATGTGATATTTAAAGAACTAGCAGATTCAGGCTTAACAATTCCATGCAATCAAGAAATTGGTTGGACTCGAGTCTTGGTAGAAAAACCTTTTGGTGAAGATATAAAGACGGCCAAAAAATTGGATGAGACATTAGGGTTGTTGTTTAAAGAGGAGCAGATATTTAGAATAGATCATTATCTCGGCAAGGAAACACTGCAGGATATTTTAATGTTTAGGTTTTCAAATTTAATATTTGAGCCTATTTGGAATAACAAATATATTGAAAAGGTGGAATTAATACTAAATGAAGAAATTGACATTGAAGGCAGAGGTTCTTTTTACGATAGGATTGGAGCCCTAAGGGATGTTGGACAGAACCACATATTGCAAATGCTTGCGTTTATTGCAATGGATAATCCAAAAGAATTCAACGCCGAAGAAATAAGAAAAAATAGAGCATCTGTAATTGAAAAACTAAAAGTAGTACCAAAACACAATCTACAAAATTATGTTTTGCGAGGTCAGTACGATGGATACAAAAATGAAGATGGTGTCGTTCCAAACTCTAAAACTGAAACATATTTTAAAATAAAAGCATTTATCGGTAATGATCGTTGGAGAGGTGTACCATTTATTCTTGAGAGTGGTAAAGCTTTAGATAAAAAAAGAGCAGAAATAAATATTCACTTCAAAAAAATGGAAGCGTGTCTTTGTCCTCCTGGGGTAGAGCAGCCTCATTCTAATGTTCTGACATTCAGAGTACAGCCAGATGAAGGAATTTCAATATTATTTTGGGTAAAGAAGCCAGGAGTAGAGATGCAACTTGAACCAAAAAAACTTTCATTTTCATATAAAGATGAAGATGCAAAAAGAATAACAGCGTACGAACGTATATTATTTGATGCGATAATCGGTGACCAGACATTGTTTACAAGCACAAAAGAGGTTTCTGCGGCATGGGAATTCATAACACCAATACTGGAAAATTGGGATGACTTAGAACTCCATGAGTATAAAAAAGGAGCTACTGGACTTGATGATGAATTATAAATTAAATAGATATAAGTTATGAATAAAAAAATAGGATACATAGGTTTAGGGAAAATGGGGAAAGGAATGGTGTTGCGCCTTCTTGAGAATGATTGGAGTGTTGTGGCGTACAACAGAAGTCAGGAATCTGTTAAAGAGGTAGAGAGCGCAGGTGCTCTGGGTGCAGAATCTATAAAAGAGGTCGTGGAGAAGCTAGAAGCCCCTAGGCTTGTATGGTTAATGGTTCCACACCAAGCGGTTGATTCTGTTTTAGAAGAAGTTGTGCCACTTCTTGAAGAAGGTGATATTGTGATCGATGGTGGTAATTCAAATTACAAACAATCAGTCAGACGTGCTCAAGAGTTGAAAGAAAAGGATATAAAATTCTTAGATGCAGGTGTTTCTGGTGGGCCTGCTGGCGCACGAGGCGGTGCCTGTGTAATGGTAGGAGGAGAAAAAGAGCTCTTTGGGTATTACGAAGAATTATTTAAAGATATTTCTGCTCCGGATGCGTATGCGTACATGGGGTCTGTTGGTGCGGGGCATTTTGTAAAAATGGTGCACAACGGTATTGAATACGGAATGATGCAAGCTATAGGTGAAGGATTTGAAATATTGAAAAAGTCAGACTTTGGTCTCGATCTTAAAGAAGTTGCAAAAATATACAACAACAAGAGTGTTATAGAATCACGTCTTACAGGGTGGCTTCAAAAAGGGTTTGAAGAATATGGCGAGGACCTAAAAGAGATTTCAGGAAAGGTCTCTGCTAGTGGTGAAGGGCTTTGGACTGTAGAGGCGGCAAAAGAGCTTGATGTGTCAGTACCTATTATTGAGGGGTCGCTCAAGTTCAGAGAGCAGTCACAGGGAAATCCAAGCTATACAGGACAGGTTGTATCAGCACTACGTAATCAATTTGGTGGACATGAAGTAAGCAGTAAAAAAGAGTAATGAATGAGAAATTGGGGAATTTGGATATTGTCGTTGAGAAAACAAGTGAAGCTACTGCAAAAAAACTTGCTGAAGATCTGTCTTTATATTTAACTAAAGCAAAAAAAGAAAAAAGAAATATTTTATTCTTATCCTCTGGTGGATCAGCTCTCTCAGTTCTTGACCTAATATCCAGTGATATTTTGGGAGATTATCTTACAATTTCAGTGTTGGATGAGCGATATGATGATACAAATGAGAATAATAATTTTACGCAACTAATAAAAACAGGATTCTACACGAGTGCCAAAGGCGCAGGTTGTGGTTTTATTGATACTAGTGTGAAGGACGGTCAGTCTCAAGAAGAACTTGCTAGTTATTTTGAAGGAGAAATAAAAGAATGGATGGACAAAAATCCAGACGGAAAGATCGTTGCGACAGTAGGGGTTGGCACTGATGGACATACTTCGGGAATGATGCCTTTTCCTGAAAACTCAAAACAATTTAGTGAGCTTTTTGAAAGCGATAGATGGGTTGTTGCATATGACGCAACAGGTAAAAATCAATTCAAAAAGAGAGTTACAACCTCAATAACATTTTTAAATATGATTGATGATGTCTTTGTTCTTATCACAGGGAAAGAGAAATCAGAGGCATTCTTGCATATACAAAAAGAAGGGTTACTCGCAGAAATTCCAGCGAGAATATTAAAAAAGCTTACTGGGGTTGTTTGCATTGATGAAGCGGTCTTAAAAGAGTAAAATATAAGCATGTATATATTATTTGATATAGGTGGGACAAAGATGCGAATTGCTGGGACTAAAGACCTAGAGTCTTTTAGTGAGCCAGTAATCATTCCAACTCCTCAGAAATTTGGAGATGGAATAGAGGCTATGGTAAATGTAGCGAAAGAAGTTTGTGGTGATGAAGACATGCAAGCCGTTGCTGTGGGTATTGCAGCTTCTCCAAATAGAGAAAAAACCGAGCTTGCTTCCGGTGGTCCCAATATCTCAGATTGGCTGGGTAAACCACTGAAGGTACGTTTGGAAAAAGAATTTGGATGCGAAGTTTTTATTGAAAATGATACAGCAATGGGTGGGCTTGCGCAGGTTGTGTATGGCCCGGCAAAAGACGTAGAGATAGCAGTGTATATGACAGTGAGTACTGGAGTGGGTGGATGTAGGTTTGTTGATGGCAAGATAGATAAAAGCGCGATGGGGTTTGAACCTGGGTGGCAGATCATTGGCGCACCGGAACTTAGTGGGGAGTCGGAAAGGGAGTCACTCAAAGGCTATTGTTCAAAAGGCTATTTAATGAGTCACATTGGTGGTGCTTGCACTGAAAAGGCTGAAGGTAAAAAACCGTATGAAATAACCGATATGGATTTTTGGGAGGAAAAAGCAAGACTTCTTGCATATGGTCTTCATAATGTTTGTACTATGTGGTCACCGGATATTATTGTTATAGGTGGTTCAATGATGAATAAGATTGGTATTCCACTAGGACACGTTAGAGGTCATTTGGAAGAAACGTTAAAAGATGTATTTAGAGATGTTCCCAAAATAGAGCCGGCAGAGTTTGGAGATGAGATGGGGCTCCACGGTGCGATGGCATATTTGAAGCAGAAAAAGTAATAAATAATTGAAAAAATTAGAGCTATTAAGGAAATAATAAAAGCGGGAGTAAAATACTCCCGCTTTGTCTGTGTTTAGACAGTGTTTAGACGACTAGTGCGAAGTCATCAAGTGTTATCGTGTTTTTGTTTTCAATCTCTTCCCGTCTACGGTCAAATACTTTAAATGAAAGATTGAAAGGGTTTAACCTGTTAGCAGATTCATAATTACGAGAAATTACTTCCCAGTCGCCTAAAATAAATTTTGGAAAGTACTGGTATCCAGAAAAACAACCAAAAACGTGCGTTATGTAAAGTCTGTCAGCTAGAGGAAAGAATAGCTGGTGTGTTGATTCACCCCCGGCTACTATTATTTCATCAGCACGGTTTTGGTAAGCTATGTGTACTGCATCATCGGCAGAACTTGCTTGAAAAAGATTCTCGTTGTTTTTCACGTATCTCAACTCAGATGCTCTAGAAAGTATAATTATCTTTCTGTCTGGCAGGGTTGCTCCAAAAGGTTTTCCTATAGCAGTACAGGTATTTTCATAAGTAACCCGTCCCATTACAAGTAATTTGTCTGTAGTTGTTTTTTTAAAATACTTAAGATGTGTCGGTAGATATTCCAAAGGTGTGATATCCTCCTTGGGAGCATGTTTTATTGGGCCAATCACCGCAATCATTGAGATTCTCATCAGTTTTCTCCTTTATTTGTCTAGTTTGTATTTTAGGTTTATTTCGATTCTTGTCAACAAAAAATATGGTATAGTTACCGCACATATGTCAGCTATTGATTTTAAAATAGAGAAAAAGTTAAAAGGTTCACTTGGAAGAGCCGGAGTTTTGAGTACTCCTCATGGGGAGATAAAGACCCCGGCTTTTGTGACCGTGGGTACAAAAGCAACAGTCAAAGCTCTTGCACCAGAGCAAGTAAAGACGCTTGGCGCGCAAGTAGTACTTGCTAATACTTACCATCTTTATCTACAGCCGGGCGATGAGCTTATCAAAAAAGCAGGCAGAATTCATAAATTCATGAACTACGATGGTCCTATGATGACCGACTCTGGAGGATTTCAGGTGTTTTCTCTCGGTGTTGCGTTCGGTACTAGTGTGAGTAAGTTTGGAAAGAAAGAATCTGTTGACGAAGAGTGTCGGCAGCAAGAAAATATAAAACTTGCGAAGATAGACGAAGATGGCGTGACGTTCAGATCGCATATTGATGGAAGCGAACATCGTTTTACTCCAGAGAGGTCAATTGAGATACAACACAATATTGGAGCAGATATGATCTTTGCATTTGATGAGTGCACTTCTCCAACAGCTTCTTATGAATATCAAAAGGAGGCAATGGAGCGTACCCATAGATGGGCAGAGCGGAGCTTGAGAGCGCACAAAGGGAATAAAGATGCGAGCGATACGCAGGCGTTGTTGGGTATTGTGCAAGGTGGGCGGTTTGAGGATCTTCGAAAAGAATCGGCGAGGGTTATCGCTGGAATGGATTTTGACGGATTTGGTATAGGTGGTTCGTTTGAAAAAGAAGACATGGATACTGCTGTCGGGTGGGTAAATGAGATATTGCCGGAAGATAAGCCACGTCATCTGCTTGGGATAGGAGAGCCTCGTGATCTATTCGGTGGAGTGGAAAATGGAGCAGATCTGTTTGACTGCGTTGCTCCTACACGAATGGCACGTAATGGGACTATCCATACAAAAGAAGGGCGTATTAACATATTGAACGCAAAATATGTCGATGATTTTTCACCAATTGAGAAAGGTTGTGAGTGCTATACATGCCAGAATTACACTCGTGCTTATTTAGCGCATCTTTTCAGGGCAAAAGAGATGCTTGCTGGCACTTTGGCATCAATCCACAACTTATATTTTATAGTTAAATTAGTAAGCGATATTAGAGAATCAATTTTGGACGAAAGATTTATCGAGTTTAAGAAAGAATTTTTAGGTAAATATTATAAATAAAAAAGAACAGGTAAAAACCTGTTCTTTCGATGATTTAAGAAAACATTTTCTTTATCTTTCGGTTTGGTATTTTTCGTAATAGTAGTTGTTTAGCGATGCACTTGTTGTACCACAGAATTTTTTTAATCTCAGAGCTTTTTCTTCAGGGAGCTCCATCTCACCCGATAGAACTTTTCCAAGCATCTCTTCATCAAAGATGACTCCATCCAATTTTGGAACAGATGTACCATGAAGACCTTTTTCTTTAAATTTTTTAAAGATCTCAAGAAAAGTTTGAACTTCAAGAAAATTATTAATTTGTGAACTCATTACAAGTTTCTCCTTTGTTTGAATATCTTGCTGTAAGTTACTTTAAAAATAGGATTATTGCAAGCGACTAAAAAAAATAAAGGGCGACATGCGATGTCGCCCTAACATAGTTTTTATTTGATTTAATCCGTTGAAAGAAATATACGCTTACGTTTTTTAATTAAGCCAGTTTCCTTTCCCGTAGCATTCATCACACAATGCTTTCCTTCAGTAGAAGAAATTGCCGGATAATATGTTACGTCATTTTCTTCAATGATTGAAAGAAGTTTTTTAAGGATCTGGCAGATGTGTTTACGAAATGGAATATATGTCATTTTGATACCTCCTTAGTTTACTCAATTTTCCCGCTTAGTTTAAAGATAAGAATATCACCAATACTATCGTTTGTATCAAGAACAGGTGTGAGTTTAGCAATGCTCTGAATTATCTTTGAGGCATTATTTGTATTTATATTTTGGTCATGCATCGTATTGTCCCAAAATTTTAAAGATATTGGAGCATTGTCTCTGGTAAAAGTGATTGCTTTTTTGACAATGTCCACCTTTGCGATATCACCATCTTTTAAAACAGTTGACTCTCCTTTGTATAAGAACATATAATTATGAGCAACCATAATTTTTACCTCGTAATGCGATCAAATGATCTCTGTTTAAAATTTACCTTAATATAATCTATGGGTCAAGAAGTGTTTTAAAAACGATTACAATATGTATAATGAAACAACATGGAAAAGTTTAGACTAGAAAGTGAATATAAACCTGCAGGCGACCAACCGAAGGCAATCAAGTCTCTCAATAATGGGCTTGTTTCTGGTGCACGACATCAAACGCTCTTAGGAGTGACTGGATCAGGCAAGACTTTTACTGCTGCAAACATTATTGCAAAAGTGAATAAACCTACGCTTGTTATTGCGCACAATAAAACACTTGCGGCACAACTCGCACAAGAATACAAAGAATTTTTCCCAAATAATGCCGTGCATTATTTTGTTTCATACTATGATTATTATCAACCGGAAGCATATATGCCTATCACTGATACATACATTGAAAAGGATGCTCAGATAAATGAAGAGATAGATAGATTGAGACATGCATCAACACAGGCTCTTCTTTCACGCAAAGATGTAATTATTGTTGCTTCGGTGTCGTGCATTTATGGTATAGGTTCACCGAGTGAATACGCAAAGCAAAATTTAATATTAAAAAATGGCGACAAGGTTGGAAGGCGTGAACTTATACAAAAACTTATAGCAATATACTTTGAGCGTACAATAGCCGATCTTACTCCAGGGAAGTTCAGAGCCACAGGAAACAGAGTAGAGGTAATGCCTGTGTCTGAGAAAATTACTTATAGTATTGATATTGTTGGTAATAAAAT
>CAYSEK010000005.1:0-23210 GCA_964430255.1 uncultured Candidatus Saccharibacteria bacterium | reverse complement strand
TATTACACTAATTTGAATTATAAAATCAAATGAAGTTCACCAGAAAAACAAAGATCATAGCCACCTTGGGTCCGGCATCTAATACTGAAAAAGTTTTAGAAAGGATGATAAAGGCAGGAGTTAATGTCGTAAGATTAAATTTCTCACATGGGGATTATGCTTATCACGAGAATACATTAAAGGCCGTCAGAGCTGCTTCAAAAGCAGTGGGAATTCCCGTGTCTGTGTTGCAGGACCTGCAGGGTCCAAAGATAAGGACAGGGGAGTTGTATAAAGATAAAGTCCTTTTAAAGAAGGGGAGTACTCTAACTCTTACGACCAAGAAGTGTATAGGGGATGAGGTTAAGCAGTTCATTAGCTACAAAAACTTACCCAAAGAGGTCAAGAAAGGAAATGTTATATTGTTGGATGATGGGAAGTTGAAATTAGAAGTAGTGTCTGTTTCCGGAAGTGATATTAAGTGTAAAGTCATAATTGGTGGGTATATAGTACCGAGAAGAGGTGTGAATGTCCCAGGGGTGTCGCTCAAGATAAGCTCTCTTACTGAAAAGGATAAAAAAGATGCTGCTTGGGGTATACGTAATGGAGTTGATTTCATGGCGTTTTCGTTCGTGAAGAGTGGTAAGGATGTTAAAGAGTTAAAGGATGTTTTAAAAAAGTCTCGTGCTGACATTGCGGTGATTTCTAAAATAGAGACATGCGACGCGATCAATAATATTGATGAGATAATCTCAGAGACAGATGGTGTGATGATTGCCAGAGGGGACTTGGCGGTTGAGATGTCTCCGGAGGAGGTACCGATGTTGCAAAAAATGATTGCAGAAAAATGCAACAATGCAGGTAAGCCCGTGGTTGTTGCTACTCAGATGCTTGAATCAATGATATTCTCTCCTGTTCCTACTCGGGCTGAGGTTTCTGATGTTGCGAATTCTATCCTAGACGGCGCGGACGCCGTTATGCTTTCTGCTGAAACTGCTGTTGGTGAATATCCAGTTGAGACATTAGAAGTAATGTCTAATGTTGCAGAGAAGACTGAATCAATGAAACCACACCACCGTCTGCTTACAAGCGGTTTAAGTGAAGAGGCAGAAAAAGGTGGTCATATTGAAACGGTTGATGCGATAACGCACTATGTGGTAAACACTGCTCATGATGTTGACGCAAAGGTCATCGTTGCGTTGACGGAAACTGGATCAACGGCGCGGATGGTATCTAGATATCATTCTAGTCAGCCTATTGTCGTTCTGAGTCCAAATGAAAAAGCTTTGAAAAAAATAATGATCTCGTACGGATGTTATCCTCTTGAGATCGCGTCGCCAAAAAATCTTGGCGACGCGATTGAGAAAACACGAAAGATATTACTGAAGGAAAAGATCGCAAAAAGTGGAGATAAGTTTGTTCTCGCTGCGGGAGTGCCTTTTGGTAAAGCGGGAGGTACCAATATCGTAATGGTTCAGGAGCTTTAACTTTAAAGTATGTATATAAAAGTAAAGGCGGTTCCTGTATCAAAGAAAGAGCTTTTTGAAAAGCAGTCGGAAGATACTTTCTTAATACACGTAAAGGAGCCGGCGGAGAGAAATCTTGCGAATAAGAGAATTGTTTTATTGGTTTCGGAGCACTTTGGTGCTTCAAGAGGGAAAGTGCGGATAGTAAGCGGACACAGAAGTAGGAATAAGATATTGTCTGTGGATGTGGAGCAATAATTTTGATATAATTGCTGTGTAGTAATTTAGAAAAACATTATGACTATAAATATAAAAGCGACGAATACAGAATTAACCCCAGCGATATCTTCTTATGTGGAGGAGAAAGTTGCAGGATTGGATAAATTTATCGTAGCAAAAGACCCAGAAAGTGTTTTGGCAAATGTTGAGATAGGGCTGAGTACCAAGCACCATCAATCAGGCAAAGTATTCCGCGCAGAAATAAATCTGCACATAGGAGGGAAGTATATCCGTGCGGTGTCTGAACAAGAGGATCTTTACGCGGCGATTGACGACATGCGTGATCAAGTTATTAGAGAGATAAAATCTTTCAAAGAGAAAAAACGAGATCTTGCTAGAAAGGGAGGGTCTATGATAAAAGATATTTTAAGAGGTTTTAGAAGAGGTTAATTATAAATATAGAATTAAAGAAAATATGTTAGAAAGTAAAAATATTGGAATTATATTAGCAGTAGTAATTGTTTCAATCGTAGGGTTTTCGTATTTTTTATCATCAAGTAATAACACAAAAGGGGAGGAGGTTGCGGTTACCGCAGAGCAGAGTCCCGAAACAGAACATATGAATAATAATATAGTTGTATTTAAAACAAACTTAGGGGATATTGAGATAGAGCTTTTTGCAGATAAAAGTCCTATAACAGTGGGTAACTTTAAAAAGCTTGCTGAAGAAGGATTTTATGATGGTGTACGTTTCCATCGTGTAATAAAAGGATTCATGATTCAGAGTGGTGACCCTCTCTCAAAAGACGTTGAGGCAAAGGATAGCTGGGGTACAGGGAGCCCTGGGTATGCGATAGAAGATGAGTTCATAGAAGGTCTTTCAAATGTGCGTGGTACGATAGCAATGGCAAACTCAGGCCCCAACAGTGGAGGATCACAATTCTTTATAAATCTTCAGGATAATACACCTCTTGATTGGGACAAAGAGCCATCACAGAGCAAGCACCCTGTATTTGGGAAAGTAGTTTCAGGAATGGATATAGTAGACAAGATTGCAGAGGTGGAAACAGACGGGCCTGCTCAGCTCGGAGGACACGACCGTCCACTTGAAGATGTTGTAATTGAGAAAGTGGAAATTAAATAAGTATATAAAAACGCCTTACAATTAGTAAGGCGTTTTTTTTGTTCAAGTGTGTGCTGTTTTGAGTATTATTTTAAAATAAAAGGCCACGACGTAGTCGTGGCCTCAGGTTTTATGTAAAAGCTCAAATAATATTAAGAACTTTGAGTTGCTCATAGTGCTCAGGGATTATGTGTTCCACCCCCATGAATCGAATTTCCTCTGGTGAAAATACTCTAACTATTTCCCATTCGGAGCTAATTACGTGTAGATTTTCAAAAGGAGTTTGGAAGCTTACAAGGTATATAGTTTTTGAATAAGTGGGATACTCTCGTGTTTCAATCTTGTTCTTATCGTCAATATGAGCGATGAGTCCCGTCTCTTCTTTCAGTTCTCGCATTGCTGCGAAAGCATGTGTTTCGCCTTTTTCTACGTGCCCACCAGGGAATTTCAATTTCGGATTCTTGTGTTTTATGTCCTTGATGAGTAGTATTCCTTCGGGCGATACAGCAACGATATTTACCGCTCCATACTCCTGCTTTTTCTCATTCACTTTTAACCCCCCTGCCGAAAATTTTATCTAACAAAACAGTAGCATGATTAAAGTATTTGTCAAGCTTATGAGTTTTTCAAAAAAATGTCATAAGGAATTTCTTTTTTACCCTCGGGAATTATTTTTTTGATTACAAGTTTTCCTTTGGAAAGTTCTGCGTCAGTAATTATAATTCGTATTTTTTTGTTACCCTCAGGACCCTTCGTATTTTTTTCTGTGAAAAAATATGCACGTGGCCATATATTAAATGCTTGTATCTTTCTGTAGTTTTTTTCTGCATCGTCGCTTAGGTCAACAAGCCCGTTTTCTTTTGTGATCTTTTTTGTAAATGTTGCATTTGCGTGGTCTTGTTCTCTTGCCTCTATCTCCTTCTTGGTCCATTTAGGGATAATTTCTGCAAGGATTTGTCCGCCGCGACGTGCAAGTGTCTCTTCAAGCTCGCTTGCTTTGGGAAGTTCCCCTTCTTTCCATGATTCAACTTTCTCTTGTGCGACTATTGGACCATGATCCATTTCCTCGTCTATTAGCATGATAGTGACACCTGTTTCATCTTCTTCCAGTATTGCGGTTTGTATTGGTGATGCCCCTCGCAGTCTCGGCAAAAGTGATGGATGAACGTTTAATGTCCCATTTTTTGGAATACTAAGAATTTCCTTTGGTAGTATGTTGCCGTAAGCTGCGACGATGAAAAGATCCCAAGGTCCTTCATTTTTGATGGTTTGTATTGCCTCCTCATCTTTGAGTGTTTTGGGTTGAAATGTTGATATGAAATTTTCTTCCGCCCATACTTTTGCAGGTGGGGGAGTAAGTATGAGTTTGCGTCCGGCGGGTTTGTCTGGCGCGGTTATTATCATATCGGGCAGAATCCCTGCATTTTTAAGTTCGTCTAAAACATACACCGCTACTTGCGGTGTTCCAAAAAATGCAATTTTAAGATTCTCTGTTGTTGTGTTCATGGTTCCTAGTTTATGTTAAATTTAAAGGATAGACAACCCTAAAGACAACATAACGTGATTAGTTGGTTTTGCAATTAGATAGTAAATATTAATTATGAGGTGGATATTGAGATCAAAGATACATAAAGCGATAGTTACAGAGGCTGATGTAGATTATATTGGTAGTATTACTGTGGATGAAGAATTGATTGAAAAAGCAGGGTTTTTGTCGGGGGAAAAGGTGATGGTTGTTAGTAATACTTCCGGAGTAAGGATTGAAACGTATATCATTGCCGGTGAAAAAGGTTCAGGAGTTATTTGTATAAATGGTGCCGGTGCACATTTAATAAAAGCCGGAGAAGAGGTGATCGTGATGGGTTTTGAGCTTACAGATGAGTCAATCAAACCTAAGAGCATACTCGTTGATAGTGATAATAAATATGTTAGATATTTATAATTTATCACTTCGAGCTAGGTAATATCTCCTCAATATCTTTTGCCTTATCTATAAAAAGTATTCCATTTAGGTGGTCGGTTTCGTGTTGAAATATTTGTGCCAATAGTCCTCCAGCCCCACGTGTGAATTGTTCGCCGTTTTCATCATACGCACGAACCGTTGCATTGGTAGAACGTTTAACATCTCCATACAACCAACGTACAGAGAGGCAACCCTCTTCTAGGAATTGTTTCTTCTTTGATAATTTTACTATCTCAGGGTTTATAAATACAAGATCATTGTTCAAGTCCTCGCTATCCTCTTCTTTGTTTTCTGCTTCTTCATCTTGTATCGCAAATGCTCTCTTTGATACCACAAATATGCGCAGAGGTACTCCTATTTGTGGTGCTGCTATCGCCACTCCATCATCTTGAGAATCAAGCGCCTCTTTCATGTCTGTGAGGATATTTTGTATTTTTTCGCTCTTTATTTCATCAATTGGTACGGGTTTGGTAATTTCGTGCAGTATTTTATTTTCTTGTTGAACAATTTTTATCATATTGTGATTATACGCTATTCATCTCTCTTTAAAAAGAGAAAGTCAAAAAGGTGCTAAAGTAGGTCTCTAGGGTCAACTTTTACAGTAAAAGAAGGTGGGAGAGAACGCAATATTCCTAAAAGTTCATCGTCTATCCATTTTTCAAGTGAGAGTTTTATTAATGCATTTATGCTGTATCCTCCTTTTGCGCCTGGGGTAAAAGATGGATAAACACTAGGTTCATATTTTTTTAATATTTCAGAGAGTTTGTCCATCTCTTTTTCTGCCGTTTGTTTTCTTCCTTGATATGTTATTTTTATGAGAATACTAAATGGTGGGTATCCAAATTCTTTTCTTTGTTTTATTTCGTTTCTGTAAAAATCCAGTAAGTTGCCTTTTGTTACATACTCAAATATTTTTTCATCTGTATTTCGTGTTTGTATGAGAAATTTTTTAATAGTTTTTATTCGCACAGATAGAAGTAAGTTGAATACTTTTTCACTCATTCTAAAATCAGGAAGTGTAAACAAAGAATCTATTCCCACTACAGCACCACTGTCAATATCTTTATTAAGATAAGGGAGAGACATTTCTGTTCCAAGAAGTACGCTTCCTGGAGAAGAAAAGAATTTTTCAGATATTTCAATTGCTTTTTTGTGTGTTTTTACGGAGTCGCCATCTATTTTGAATATTTTAATTTCAGGAAATTGTTTTTTTATTTCTTCTTCTATTCTTTCAACACCTGTTCCGAGTGCTGCAAGTCTCCACCCACTACATTTGTCACATTTACGCTCAGAGTCTTCTTGTTCTCCGCATTTGTGACATAAAAATATATTTTCTCCACCTTTCTTGTGAAGTACCATAGGGGTGTCGCATCTTTTGCACTTAACAAGTTCACCGCAATCATTGCATACGGTGACAGGAGAGAGTCCTCTTCTTCCTGTGAGTATGAATAAATTTTCATTATTATTCTTATTTTCCTCAATTATGTTTTTCAATTCATCGCTTATGATGGTGAATGATTTGTTTGAACCACTCGTTTTGTATTCTTTCATGTCAATTATTGTTTGCTCTGCAGTGGAAAGTGACCTGAATTTTAGTGGAGAGAGTTCTATTAGTTTACCTTTGTTTGTCCTCCAGATTGTTTCAGGTCGAAGTAATGTGTCGCCGAATATAAGTTTTAAGTTTGCCGATCTTGCAAACAATTCAGCAAATGTTCTTATGTCAAAATAAGGTCTCGTGAATGTTTTGTAGTTACGTGAACTTTCTTTGTCTAATATGATAGTACTCAAGTCTCTCCTTGGTATAGACAAAAAAGAACCTGTCGCAACGATTAGTACAGGGTGTGTTTCGTTTACGGTGTTTTCCCATGATTTTAGTAACTCTTTTTTTGATAGGTTCCCGTGCATTATGAATGTGTATTCTTTGATACCTCTCTCAAGTGTATTGAGTACAGTTTCTATTTCAAGGGCAGATGGCAGGCACAGAAACACAGAAGATCCTTTTGCGAATTCTTCACGTATTAAACTTTTATATGTTATGAGTCTGTCTTTGTCATCAGACTGAAAAACAAAAACTTCATTTGCGGTGTTGTTACCCCCCGTGTTTTTGACGGGCTTTGGTTTTTTTATATCTAAGTGTTCAGTAATTATTATTTTAGGTGTAAGCGATTGTAGTATTTCTCCTGTAGTTGTCGCAAAATACCGTGCACTTTCACGCGCAGCTTCTACAAACTGTGGAGTAAAAAAATATCTAGGGTTAACGTCTTCTAGTTTTTTGATCGTATAAGGAGATGTTCTTATTTTTGATTTTATGTTTGCCACCACTTCTGTTGACTCCACGAGAGCCTTTATTTTTTTCTTTCTTACCTCTACCGTGACGATACTGCCGATAGGAACATCTTTTGATGAAAAATAGGAGAGTGTTTCCTTAAAGATTCCCTTTGAGAGAGGTATGACGTTTACGATCTTCATATATTATTGATTGTAGTTATAGATTAACACCGAACACTAAATCACCGTCTTTTGTATAAAGAAGTGAGTTTTGTGTGTCTATTGCGAAATCAGGATTTTCACCAGTGTATATAGGTTGGAAATTTTGAGTGCCACTTCTGTTTATCTCTATTGCAAAAATACTGTTATCTAATGAAAAAATCACAACATCTTCTCTTCCTGGGTAGAATCCTATATTCTTTATAAGTTTTGTTTCGGAGGTAAAAATATTTATTGTGTCTTTGCATTCTTCGCGATTACAGAAAAATGTAGGAATTGAAATATTGTCACCGAGCCATGTCGCCCAGATACTATTACCGTCCTTTTTTATTTCAAGGTTTCCATCGCCTAAAAAAGATATAAAACTATCTTGCTTTTGTTTTTCGAACAAGGGCTCTATTTTTAAAAGTTCTTCGTCTGTAAGTTTTGTTATTATCCCAGATGATTTATTTGAGAGTTTCATTCTCATTAAGAACGGAAACATTTTTATTGTAATGCCCTTTTTTACCTCAGTTGTTTTTTCCCATGGGTATCGTTCGTTTGAGTACACGAGCACAGAGTGTACTCCGGGAGATAGTCTTTTTAGTGTAATGACCTGATTGTTGTGGTTTGTGGTATTTATCTCTTTGCTGTCTAGAAAAATTGAAGATCCTTGGTAAGGAACTAAGATAGCTATTTTCCCAGAATTGTATTCTGTCCATAATCCATAAGATATCAACATCAGAACGGATATTGCTACAATGATAAGTATTTTTGTTTGTGTGGTGCTTTTGTTTAAAAATTCATTTATTTTTTTCATATGTATATATTATACGAAGTGGCGAAAAACGCAAAGTTTGTATAATTAGCGCAAAAGACGTAAAATATTTACAATGAATAAAGATAAATTTCTTATAAAAGGGTTAAATGGCAAAAGAAGTCTTAAGGGGTCTGTTGTTGTTGGTGGTGCAAAAAATGCCGCATTGAAATTAATGGCAGCTGCCGTACTTTTTAAAGACAAAGTGGAACTTAAGAATGTTCCTGAGATAGAGGACATAAAAAGAATGGCAGATTTGTTTGAGGATATGGGGATCAGAGTTGAGAAGACAGCAGAACATTCATATACGCTTACTGCACCGTCAAAATGTAAAACTAAATTTTCTTCAGATATTTCAAAACACATAAGAGCTTCAATCGTGTTGACAGGTCCTGTGTTGGCTCGATTTGGCAAGGTCTCTTTTCCTCATCCTGGAGGATGTGTAATAGGCAAGAGACCGATAGATCTTTTTGTGGATGGTTTTGAAAAGATGGGAGCTAGAGTAAAAGTAGAAGATGACAGCTATGTAATAGAAGCAGAGGAGGGTAAGCTTATGGGAGCAACTATATTTTTGAGAAATCAGAGCGTGACCGCGACAGAGACGTTTATGATGGCTGGTGTTTTGGCGACAGGGGAAACAGTTATCAAGAATGCGCCGATAGAGCCTGAGGTTGAGCATCTCGCTAATTTTCTTATAGCAGGTGGTGCGAAGATAAAAGGTGTTGGAACTACTACCGTTACAATAAAAGGAGGATCACTTCTTTCTGCAAAAGGTAGATCACATCCAGTTATGCCCGACAGAATAGAAGCTGGTAGTTTTTTAATACTGGGAGCACTGACATCACAAGAACTGGAGATAAAAAAATGTAACCCAGAACATCTTGAAGCGTTGACGGAAGCGTTGCGCTACTCTGGCGTGAAGATGGAGATTGGGAAGAATAGCATAAAGGTGTTTGGCGGTGTGCCAAGCATGCGATTTAAGTCTGTTGACATAAAGACACATGAGTATCCAGGGTTTCCAACAGACCTTCAGGCTCCGATGACTGTGTTTCTTACTCAAGCAAATGGTGAGAGTATGGTGTTTGAAACTATTTTTGAGGGAAGATTGAACTATTCCGAATCTTTAGTTAGGATGGGTGCTGACATAAAGATGATGGACCCACATAGAATCATTGTAAAAGGTCCAAGTGCTCTGCATGGAAAAATTCTTGAGAGTCCTGACCTACGCGCGGGGCTTGCGTTCGTGATCGCCTCCATAATAGCAGAAGGAGATTCTGTGATCCATAACGTGTACAACATAGACAGAGGGTATGAGAATATAGAAAAACGCCTTCAAGATATAGGTGTGGAAATAGAAAGGGTGAGTGAAAAGTAATTAATAAAAGATGTACTGTGTGGTGCTTGTGTCTTACTCATTGCGTTGCTCACTGGTTGCATTACTTTGTATCTGGTATTCTTAAACAAGAATTACTATTAATTGATTTTTAAATATGACAACAGAAGAATTACTTTCTTATATAAAAAAACAATCTGCCGATGGTTCCACTAAGGAGCAGATTAGTGAATCATTAATCGGGGCTGGGTGGACTATGGTTGATGTAGATGAGGCATTTACAGAGATTAACGCACAAACCCCAGTATCGCCACCAACAAAAGAAATATCAACAAGCCCAGAAGTGAAGACAAAGGTAGAAGGTGAAACACCTCAGAATTTTTCTAAAAGAAAACCATTTGAACAATCTCCAGCCCAGACATCTTCAGAGAAGAATGCCTCACCTAATATTTGGCAAAATGAGGAAGAATCGCATAAGTCAAAAAAAGTAGGAATAATTTTTGTAGCAGTCGCGTTGTTTGTTTTGGTTGGCGCGGGTGGAGCATATGCATATTTTTCATTTTTCCAGAAACTAGCACCGTATGAAGTACTTACACGGATGGTTGAAGCATCGCAACAGATTGGTGCCAGTAAATTTGAAAGTGATTTTTCGATGAATTTTCAAGTAAGCTCCAAGGAAGCAGAAGTTGGGAAGGTTGATATGAAAATAACAACAAAAGGTGCTAAGGATATTTCCAGCCTAAAGGATTCAAAAGCGGACTTTAATGCCAATATTGAATTTGATGCATCCGCAGGTTTTTTTGGAATTAATCTTAACCTCGACGCAGATATTAAGATACTGGATAACGTAGTGTATGTACGCTTAAATAAAATTTCTGATTTACCTATGCCCGTTGACCTCAGTGATATTAGCGGAAAATGGATAAAAATTGACCAGACAGGACTTAAGGATGCTGGCGGGCAGGTTGGATTTGAATCGCAAAATCTTGATAAAATCTTAGAGGAGAATAAAGAAAAGCAGAAAAAAATATTTAAAAAACTTGCTGATTTATTTAAAGATATAGAGCAAATTATCAATAGGTCTGTCTTGGAAGGAGGAGATAAAAAAATAGACGGCACTTCTGTGTATCATTACATTGTTAAAGTTAGCCCTAAAGACGCTGAAACTTTATTTGATAGTTTTGTGGAAATAGCGATTGAAGCATCAGAGAAAGGAGAGATTGATATTGATGAAATCCAGAAATTCAAACAGTCTGAAGGTTTTAAGCAAATGATAGATATTCTGACAGAAATTGACTTGCAGATGTGGATTGGTAAAAAAGATTTTTTGCAGTACAAGACAGCCGTGAAGCTGGAGCTGGTTGATAAAAAAATTGCGGATAAGTCACGAGAAAAAGCAAGACAGGCAGTTATCAAAGCGAGTCTTTCTGGAATAAGACCAAGTGCAGAATTGTTTTACGATGACAATAAATATAGATATGGAGATAATTTTGAACTCGGGCTTTGTCCTGATGCTGGTTCATCGAATATTATATTTGCAAAAGATAAAAATATTATATCTGCGGTAAAAAGTATAAAAAATGCAAAAGGTAAGGAAGTTTCTTGCGTTGCTGTTGGTGATTCGGTTGGCGCACACAAATACGCTATCTCTGCGGTGTTTGGAGATGGTTCTGGTGGTTGGTGTGTTGACAGTAGTGGGTTTTGGGAAAGTGGCTCGGCTGGTGAAGACGGAGAGTGTGGAGAATACGCTTCAAGCACTTCAATGGTTGTGCCTAATGACTACTTTGTTTTCAATGGCGATATCTCTTTTGTGTATTCCGCAAGTGATTACGGCGAGTCTGTTGTAGTAGAAACTCCGGAGATTTCAGTTTCTATTGAGGAATTACTAAAGGAGATTACAGAGCAGTAAGAAATTGGTCAACCTGCCACGTTGACCAATTTTGTTTTGGGTATTTTGTGTGATTTTTTAAATCGTACATTGTGTGTTATATTGCTCGTATATGGGATTATTTTCAAAAAAATTAGGAATAGACCTCGGGACAGCGAATACTCTTGTGTTCTTGCCAGGTAAAGGGGTTGTTCTAAATGAACCATCAGTTGTTGCCGTGTCTGAAATAGACAATAAGATCTTGGCGGTTGGGCTTGAGGCGAAAGACATGATTGGCAGGACTCCAGACAACATAATTGCGTATCGCCCAATGAAAGACGGTGTTATTGCTGATTATCGTGTTACAGAGGCGATGCTTCGATATTATATTAGCAAGTCGCTTGGTAGTTTGAATATATTTAAGCCTGAAGTGATGGTGTCTGTTCCCGCGGGAGTATCTTCCACCGAAAGAAGGGCTGTTGTTGAAGCTACAATGAAAGCTGGGGCAAAAAGTGCTTATGTCGTGAAAGAGCCTATTTTGGCTGCAATCGGCGCAGGTATTCCTATACAGGAGGCACGTGGGCATATGGTTATTGATATTGGTGGAGGCACAACTGATGTTGCCGTTATTTCTCTTGGAGGAATTGTGTCTTCAACCTCTGTAAAATGTGCCGGAAATAGAATAGATCATGCAATTGCAGATTATATTAAAAAAACATTTAATTTGGCAATAGGAGACAAAACAGCAGAACAAATAAAAATAAAAATTGGTTCAGCCGTTCCTCTTGAGGAGGAGCTTTCCATGACGATCAAAGGGCGTGATTTTATTGCGGGGCTTCCACGTAGTGCGCAGGTTTCAACAAATGAGATAGTTAAAGCAATAGATAAGGAACTTCGAGAGATGATAAAGGCAATAAAAGATGTATTACAGGAAACTCCACCAGAATTATCGGCTGATATTATTGATCAAGGGATTATTATGACTGGCGGATCGTCTCAACTTCGTAATTTACCAGAACTTGTGTATCGCAGAACTGGAGTAAAAGCAGCACTTGCAGATCAAGCTCCTTATTGTGTTGCAAAAGGGACAGGAGTTGCTCTCGAGCATCTTGAGACATATAAGAAATCAATTATTGCAAAGCGTTAAAACTTTCAAAATTAGTGTACAACAAAAAGGGTGAGCTTATAGCTCACCCTTTTTGTTGTTATCCTCAAGCTAGAGAATTTGTTATAATATAAAAACCCCACCTGTGAAGGTGAGGTTTGTGATAAATTTTATTGGATTATAAAATTTATCGGGATTGTAGTAAGAACCGTGCAGCAAGTTCTGCATACTCTTTATCACCAGGGTAGTATATTTCGGTGATATTGTATGCGAATTTTCTGTTTAGTTTCACTGCCTTTCCTGCAATTTGCCATGGTGCTTCTCGGATTACTATTTCCTTGTTTTTAGTAACTAAAAGAATCATCTCTACGCGGGGTTTGTTGTTTTTCTTTGTAACATAGAGAACGTTTCGCCCTTTTAGTGAAGTATGAGCCATTCTTTCAAGTTTTTTAAGGATACTGTCAGTTCGCACAATCTCTTCATGAGAAAGAGATTTCTCCCAGGCAATTTTTGCTGCTACTTCCGAATCACTCTTGAGAGCAAAACCAAAACATATTACGATTGTTGCTAATCCAAAAAATAGGATTCCTGCGAGTTTTAAACTCGGCATGTTATCGTACTTAGGTCGGACTTGTGTAGACATGACTTACTTCTTTAATTTGTGAATGAATCTATATCTAAACTACCACATATTATACAAAAAGTCAAATGCTTAAAAAATATTTAAATAAAGAAAAATTACACCACGCGTATCTTTTTAAAAATACGGGTGAAAGTGTGCTTTCAGAATTGAAAGAATTTTTGGAAGATGAGTTGAAATTTTCTACGAAAGGTAATCCGGATTTTTGGTGTGGGGAATTTGATACATTTGGTATTAATAATGGAAGAGAGATAATTCAATTGCAATCACGTGTGGCGAGTACAGGAGACATAAAAGTATTCGTAATAATAGCTAATTTTTTTACAACAGAGGCGCAAAATTCGCTTCTAAAAATGTTTGAAGAACCAACATCAGGAACTCATTTTTTCGTCATTACACAAAATACAGAAACTCTCTTGCCGACGTTGAGGTCACGGTTATTTATTCCAGAGATGAACGTTGCACCCGAGCAGTCTTTGGTGTGCGGCGTAGACATGGAAGTCTTTTTGAGAAGTAAACAAGTAAAACGTATAGAACTTTTAAAGGAGATAACTGAAGTAAAAGACAAAAATATGGCAATTTCTTTTTTAAATGAATTAGAAAAAGTGTTGTATGAAAAAAGTAAGGATTCAGTATATATGTCAGATATATTTTCTCTTAAGGAAATTATTAGATCTAAAAAATATTTAAATGGAAGGGCTCCGAGTGTTAAAATGATTTTGGAGCATATTGTTTTGGTTGTTCCAGTGGGTGGTGCTGGTTTAGAGCAATAAAAAACCCCGCTGTGATAGCGGGGGTACCCTGAAGATGGGGAGATAGGGCAAAGTTCAGCTCGAGAGGTGTTCTTATTCTAATTACACAATAGCACCTATTCACAAAAGGGCAAGTTGCCTCCGCTGTGATGTTTGGTATACTTTGTTTGATATAATATAAGAAATAATTAATTTTAAAAATATGGCATACGATTTTACAGCTTTAAAAAATAAAATAAACGAAGTAGAAGAATGGCTTAAGGGAGAGTTTTCATCTATTCATACAGGCAGGGCTATGCCCGCTCTTTTGGATGGTGTTATGGTTGATTCTTACGGTGCAAAAACTGCTGTAAGTCACATAGCTGCAATTATAGCAGAAGACCCAAGAACACTTCGTGTGGCACCGTGGGATAAGTCACAAATAAAAGAAATAGAAAAAGCGATAAACAATGCAAACCTTGGAGTTTCTGTAGCTTCAGACGATCAGGGGTTGCGCGTTTTTTTTCCAGAATTGACAACAGGGCGAAGGCAATCTTTTATAAAAGTTGCAAAAGAGAAGCTTGAGGATGCAAGGGTGTCTTTGAGAAGCGAGAGGGAGAAGGTCTGGAATGATGCTCAAGCAAAAGAGAAAGAAGGAGAGATGACAGAGGATGATAAATTTCGCTTGAAGGAGGAACTGCAGAAGATCATTGATGATGCAAATAACAGATTAGATGCAATGGCTGACAAAAAAGAAGATGAGATAATGAGTTAATCCACTTAGTGGTTCAACTTCTAAGTAAGAAAATAAAAATGAGTATAATTTTATTTATTATAATTTTGGCGATATTGATACTTGCTCATGAATTTGGGCATTTTATTGTTGCGAAGCGTTCGGGAGTAAGAGTGGACGAGTTTGGTATTGGTTTTCCTCCAAAAATATTTGGTAAAAAAATAGGAGAAACGGAATACACGTTAAATCTTTTTCCAATTGGGGGGTTTGTAAAGATTTTTGGGGAATCGCCAGATGAAGAGTCTGTAAATGGACCTGATTCAAAAAGAAGTTTTGTGAATAAGCCAAAATACATTCAAGCCGCGGTACTCGTTGCAGGGGTGACATTTAATGTTATTTTGGCGTGGTTTTTACTCTCGGCTGGATTTATGATTGGTTTGCCGACTTCAGTTGATGTGGCTCCTGAGGGTAGAGTGCTTGAAGATGTGGCGCTTACTATAGTAGAAGTGAAACCTGATTCTCCTGCTCAAGATGTTGGGTTGGAGGTAGGAGATGTCATTTTGTCTCTTGCGGTAGGAGAGGATTCCGTCTTTAGTCCTTCACCTACTGAAGTTCAGGAATTTATTGCAATTAATTTTGAAAAAGATATAAATGTTGTATATAGGCGAGGTAAAGAATTTCAAGAGACGATAACCCTGCGTCCTGTGGAAGGAATTATTGATCGTCCGGCGATAGGTATTGCAATGGATGAGATAGGGAAGTTGAAACTTCCTGCGCATCTTGCGCTTTGGGAGGGGGCTAAATTAACAGCGGGACTTACAGAAGCGACATTTTTTGGACTTGTAAGTTTTTTTGGTGGTGTTTTTTCAGGGAATGCAGATTTATCTGATGTTGCGGGGCCTGTTGGTATTGTGGGCATTGTCGGTCAGGCAAGTGAGTTTGGTTTTGTGTATTTACTTTCTCTTATGGCAATTATTTCTATAAATTTGGCGATAATAAATCTTATCCCATTTCCTGCACTTGATGGAGGTAGATTATTATTTTTACTCATTGAGGCAATAAAAGGATCACCTATAAAACCTGCAATTGCGAATACTGTTAACGCTGTAGGTTTTGCTGCGTTGATTCTTCTCATGGTTATTATTACCTATAGTGATATTGTTAAAATAATGACTGGGTAAAATATATTTAAAAATGAAAAAGTCACCATTGTGTTCACAATGGTGACTTTTTCATTTTTAAATACTTGTAAATCTCCCAATCCTCAATATTTTGTAATTCGCTATATTTAGTGTAATATATGGGAATGTTACAATCTCAACTATTTACAAAAACACGCAAAGAGGCGCCTGCTGGTGAAGTTTCAAAAAATGCGCAATTGCTCATAATGGCAGGATTTGTGCACAAAGAAATGGCGGGCGTATATACCTTCTTACCTCTAGGTTTAAGGGTGTTGGAGAATATAAAAAATGTAATACGTGAAGAATTGAATAAAATAGGTGGGCAGGAGCTTGTGATGACAACTCTGCAGAAAAAGGACATTTGGGAGAAAACAGGAAGGTGGGACGACAAGGTTGTTGATGATTGGTTTAAAACAAAATTAAAAAATGGCACAGAGCTTGGGCTTGCTTTTACTCACGAAGAAGCACTAACAAACATAATGACAAATTTTGTTTCTTCGTATAAAGATTTGCCAATTTATGCTTATCAATTTCAGGCAAAATTTAGAAACGAGCTTCGTGCAAAATCAGGGATAATGAGAGGGAGAGAATTCTTAATGAAGGATCTTTACGATTTCTCTTTAAGCAAAGAAGACCATGAAAAGTTTTATGAATTAATGAAGGGTGTTTACTTGAAGATATTTGAAAGATTGGGAATTGGTGAACAGACATACTTAACGTTGTCTAGTGGAGGAACTTTTTCAAAATACTCTTTTGAATTTCAAACAATTACCGACGCGGGAGAGGATACTATTTTATACGATGAAGACAAAAAGATTGCCATCAACAAAGAGGACTACTCAGAAGATATAATTAGCGATTTTGGTCTAAATAAAGATGAGTTAAATTTAAAGGAAGCAAGTTCTGTTGAGGTCGGGGATATTTATACTCTTGGAGATAGATTTTCGAAAGCCTTGGGTCTTACATACAAGGATGAAAACGGAGAAGAAAAGAATGTCTTTATGGGTTCGTACGGAATTGGCGTGCCTAGGCTTATGGGGACTATTGTTGAAGTATGGAGCGACGATCATGGGATCATTTGGCCGGAGGAAGTTGCTCCGTTTAAAGTTCATCTGATCGAGATCGGAGCAGATAAAAGTGATGTACGAAAAGCAAGCGAAGAATTATACAATAGCTTGCAAGAGAGTAATGTGGAGGTGTTGTATGACGATAGAGATTTAAAGCCTGGGCAAAAGTTTGCGGATAGTGACTTGATCGGTATTCCGTATAGGGTTGTTGTAAGTGAAAAGACATTAAAGGAGGGTAAGTTTGAACTTAAGAAAAGATTATCTGGTGAGACCTCAATGGTTTCTAAGGAAGAGATATTAACATTATAGTATTATGTTTAAGAAATTTTACGATTTATTTTCAAGTGATATAGGGATAGACCTTGGTACTGCAAATACGCTTGTCTATTTGCGTGACCACGGTATTGTTATAAACGAACCATCTGTTGTTGCGATTAATCAAAAAACTGGAAGAGTTGTTGCTGTTGGCAATGACGCAAAACAGATGCTTGGGCGTACACCACCTCATATTGTAGCAATCCGTCCGCTTGTGGATGGTGTTGTTTCAAACTTTGAAGTAACTGAGGAGATGCTTACGTATCTGATAAACAAAGCACAAAGAGTTGCAAAGAAAAAAGTGCGCCCGCGAGTCGTTGTCGGAGTGCCGTCAGGGATTACAAACGTAGAGACACGCGCAGTGTATGATGCCACAAGGAATGCAGGAGCACGTGAAGTTCATATTATTGAGGAACCGATGGCAGCGGCAATAGGTATTAAATTACCAGTTAAAGACCCAGTAGGAAGCATGATAATTGATATTGGTGGAGGGACAACAGATATTGCGGTAATCTCGCTCGGAGGGATAGTGCAATCAAAGAACTTACGTATCGCTGGAGATAAGTTGAATGAAGATATAATATCTTATATTCGGGATGAGTTTAAAATACTCATAGGAGAAAAGACTGCCGAGAGTGTTAAAATGGCAATTGGTTCAGTCTTGGAAGGCGAGACGCCAATGGAAGCATCGGTAAAGGGTCGTGATCTTGTTAC
Source organism: uncultured Candidatus Saccharibacteria bacterium (assembly GCA_964430255.1). Taxonomy (GTDB): domain Bacteria; phylum Patescibacteriota; class Minisyncoccia; order Phycocordibacterales; family UBA1539; genus CAYSEK01. The sequence continues at coordinate 5,491 of CAYSEK010000005.1, read as the reverse complement.
TGGACTTCCACGCGAGGTAATTATAACTGATTCGGACATAAGGGAAGCACTCGCTAGTTCTATTAATGCCCTCATAGATTCTGTGAAGGAAGTTTTGGAGACAACTCCACCGGAAATTTTATCAGATATTATGAGTCGTGGAATAGTTCTTGCTGGAGGTGGTGCGCTTTTGCGTGGGTTGGATAAATTACTTTCTGATATATTAAAGATTCCTGTATATATTGCCAGCGATCCCTTGACTGCTGTTGCGCGGGGGACGGGCTCTGTCCTTGATGACATTGAATCATTTAGCGAAGTATTAATAGATAGTGAAAATGATTTACCGCCAAGATAAAAAACAAAATATAAAAAAGATATTTTTTGTAGGAGTGATTATTTTTGTGCTCGTGTATGTCATTTTGTTTACACGGGTTTTTGGTGTTATTTCGGAAGGGGTTAATTTTATTGCTGTTCCAATATGGAAGGTGCAAGATGTTGCTTCCGGCACATGGAGTAATATCCGTGTAGGGTTTATGACAAAGAAAAATCTGAAAGATGAGAATAAGCTTCTTAGGGAAGATTTGGAGATAGCCGGAGCTAAGCTATTGGATAGGAATTTATTATACGAAGAGAATCTTGAACTTAAAGAATCGTTGGGTAGAAATATTGCAGGGATGTCTGTATTTGCAACAGTACTTACAAAGCCAAATAGAACTCTTTATGACACAATTGTGATTGATGTTGGAAAAAATGCAGGAGTGGAAAAAGGTGACAGGGTGTTGTACGGGGATAATGTTGTTATAGGTAAGGTTGTTGAAGTATTTAGCCGTTCTGCCAAGGTGCTGCTTCTTTCTTCTCCCAAGGAAGAAATAGACGTTGTTGTGGGAAGTGGAAATGTGTCTACGGTTGCATATGGGAGAGGTGGTGGTAATTTTGAATTAAAATTACCGAGAGATGCAAATGTATTAATAGGCGACGTTATTTCGGTGCCCGGAATATTTACACGAATACTCGGAGCTGTTGAATATATAGAATCCAAGCCAAGTGATCCTTTTAAGACGGTTATCTTTAAAGGTCCAATAAACATATTTAAATTAAAATGGGTCGAGGTTGTAGCTGGTGATGCATAGGCTATTGATACAAAAATGAATAAAACCACAGCACGTATATTATTAAATATTGCAATTATATCCAGCATGTTTTATCTTCCATGGTGGGTAGTAATAATTCTAGCACTGCCGGGTGTTTTTTTGTTTGATGGTTTTTACGAAATATTCTTTGTTGGATTGTTGTTAGATGTTCTTTATGGGGTTAAAGCAGAAGAGTTTTATGGAATTTGGTTTGTTTTTACTATTATTTTTACAATAATATACATAACAATAAAACGTTTAAAGAAAAATATAAGATTTTATGAAACCGTTTAAAAATTTTTTTACTGGCAGGAAAAATTTAAAAGATAACGAAATTGCTCCTGATGAAATATTTCTTGATTCTAGTAATCTGCCTAATTTTGATGTGCATCAATTTGAGGGTAGGTTTGAAAAACCCATTACGAAAAAAACAATATTTTTGCTTGGTAGTTTTTTTATACTAATAGGAATAGTATTCATTAGTAGAGTTGGGGTGTTGCAGATTTCAAAAGGTGATTCTTTTAAAAAAAGAAGTGAAAATAACAGGCTTCAACATACACCGTTATTTTCTGAACGTGGCATTATCTATGACAGGAATGGTGTTGAACTCGCATGGAATTCTCCTGGTGATAACGTGTTCCCGAAAAGATCATATATAGACAAAAGAGGACTATCTCACATTTTGGGGTATATAGGATATCCTAAAAAAGACAATAAAGGTATTTACTATCAAACAGAATTCACAGGGAAAGACGGAATTGAGAAATTTTACAATGATGAATTGGCCGGGAGTAATGGATTAAAAATTGTTGAGACAGATGCCCTTATGAATGTGCGATCTGAGAGTATTATAAAACCACCACAAGATGGGGGGAATATTACACTCTCTATTGATGCACAAGTGCAGAGTAGGTTGTACGATCTTATGGATAGCCTTGCAAAAGATCGTGGTTTTTCTGGTGGTGCTGGAGTCATAATGTCTATTGATACTGGTGAACTACTCGCACTTGCAAGTTTTCCAGAATATGATTCAAGTATTTTAGCAGAAGGAAGTAATCGGTCCGCAATACGGAGTTTTCAGAATGATAAAAGAAAACCATTTTTAAACAGACCCGTGTCTGGACTATATACTCCTGGATCAATCGTAAAACCATTTGTTGCACTCGGTGCTCTGAATGAAGGTGTTATTAGTCCTGATAAGAAAATACTAAGTACAGGATCTATCTCTGTTCAAAATCCATATTATCCGGAATTAAAATCCGTTTTCACTGACTGGAAAGCTCATGGGTGGGTTGATATAAGAGATGCGCTTGCAGTATCTTCAAATGTGTATTTTTACGAGGTTGGAGGTGGTTTTGAAAATCAAAAAGGTCTCGGTATTTCAAATATAGAAAAATATGCCAAAAAGTTTGGATTAGGTGAGCTTACAGGGGTTGATATGCCAGGAGAAGTTAATGGTGTAATCCCTAACCCAAAGTGGAAGGCGGAAAGATTTAACGGGGAAAAGTGGCGTGTTGGAGACACGTATCATACCGCGATAGGTCAGTATGGATTTCAAGTAACGCCTATCCAGATGGTGCGTGCAATTGCCGCAATTGCAAGTGAGGGGAAAGTTGTTTTACCTAATCTTGTTTTGGGTAAACAAATAAAAATTGAAGAAATTGATGGAATAGAAGAAAATAATTTTAAAATAGTTAAAGAAGGAATGAGGCAGGCGGTAACTGCAGGTACAGCAAAAGGGTTGAATATACCACAAGTCACAGTTGCCGCAAAAACAGGTACAGCAGAGTTAGGGGTGTCAAAGAAACTTGTTAATTCATGGATAGTTGGGTTTTTCCCTTATGAAGATCCAAAATTTTCATTTACTATAGTTATGGAGAAAGGTCCGCGTAAAAATACAGTAGGAGGACTTTTTGTAATGCGACAGCTTCTTGAGTGGATGTCTGTAAATACACCTGAATATCTTGAATAATTTCAGTGTGTTTGGTGGTGTTTTAGGTTAGATTTACACATTGATTTACTGAAGTAAAAAGAGTATAATGGCACGATGCCAGAAGAAAAACAATTCTTAACAAAAGAGAAATTTAAAGAGCTTAAACAAGAGCTTGATTTTTTAAAGACAACTCGCAGGAAAGAGATAGCGGAGAAACTTGAATTTGCCAAGTCACTCGGAGATCTTTCAGAAAATGCTGAATATCAAGAAGCGAGACAAGATCAAGCCGAAACAGAAGATAGAATTCTTACAGTAGAGGCTATTCTTTCATCTGCTGAAATTATCCACAAAGGAAAAGGGGGAGTTATAAAGGCAGGATCTATTGTGATTGTGAAGAAAAAAGGGGAAAAAGACACAAAAGAGTATCAGATCGTTGGCTCAGAAGAAGCGGATATGGAAGCTGGGAAGATTTCAAATCTCTCACCTGTAGGTGCTGCACTTATTGGTAAAAGTAAAGGAGAGATGGCCTCCTATGAGACTCCTAAAGGAAAAGTGGAGTGTGAGGTCTTAGAAGTAAAATAAGTTATAGTTTAGATGGTACTTTTTTGATGTTTTATTTTTCACATTCCTTAATAAAAGAACTAACTAAAATATAAAAATTAGATAAATGGCTTCTTTAAAAGAAATCCGCATCGAGCGTATAAAAAAATTAAATCTTTTGAAAGAAAAAGGGATACAACCTTATCCTGTTTTTTCTACGCATGATTTTTCAATAGAAGAAGTATTTGCGGATTTTTTAAAATTGTCTAAACAAAAAAAACCTTTAAATCTTGTCGGAAGAGTAATGGCATTGCGTGGACAAGGAGCTTTAATCTTTTTTGATATATATGACGGGACTGGTACAGTGCAGGGTCTTTTAAAAAAAGATGAAGCAGATGAAGACGTTAGAAAGCTTTTTACAGAGACAGTAGATGTTGGTGATTTTGTTGAAGTGAGGGGTTCACTTTTTATTACAAAGCGCAAAGAAAAAACTATTCTTGTAAAAGAGTGGAAGATGCTTGCAAAGAGTTTGCGTTCATTGCCGGACAAGTGGCATGGATTGCACGACGTAGAAGAGCGGTTCAGAAAAAGATATTTAGACACTCTAATGTCTGTGGAGATTAAAGATCGTTTTATTTTGCGTTCAAAAATAATAACACAGCTTCGGGAGATTTTGGATAGTGAAAAGTACCTTGAAGTTGAAACACCAATACTTCAACCTCTTGCTGGTGGTGCAATAGCAGAACCGTTTTTAACACATCATAATGCACTAGACATAGATCTTTATTTACGAATTGCTCCAGAGCTTTATCTCAAAAAACTTTTAGTAGGGGGTTTCCCAAAAGTGTATGAAATTGGAAGAAATTTTCGTAATGAAGGGATTGACGTAACTCATAATCCAGAATTTACAATGCTTGAGTTCTATGAAAGTTATAGTGATGCAGAAAAGCAAATGGTCTTTGTTGAAAAAATATTTAAAACACTTATTAAGAAAGTAACAAGTAAAAATGTCCTGGAATATAATGGTGAAAGTATCTCGTTCTCTAAGAAATTTATGAAAGTATCTTTTTTTGATCTTTTGAAACGCTACGCGCTGATTTCAAATCCTGAGACAATAACGATAGGTGAGTTGAAATTAAAAGCAACACAACTCGGTGTTCCTGTCACAAGTATTGATAGTCCAGAAAAAATAATGGATAATATTTATAAGAAAGTATGTCGTCCAAAATTATTACAGCCAACTTTTATAGTGGATTATCCTGCTGCGTTTTCCCCATTTGCAAAACGAAAAGAAAATAATAGTGCGCTTATAGACAGGTTTCAGCTTGTAATTGGTGGAATTGAAATTGTAAATGCTTTTTCTGAGCTTAATGATCCTATCGATCAAAGAGAAAGATACTTAGAGCAGGACAAAAAGAAGAAAGGTGGAGATGCAGAAGTTTCTCCTTCCGATGAAGATTATTTGGAAGCTATGGAATATGGAATGCCCCCGGCAGGAGGTGTGGGAATTGGGATCGATCGTGTTGTGATGATGTTTACCAATACAAAAAATATTAAAGAAGTTATTCTTTTCCCAACGATGAGACCAAGAGGAGATTCATAATAATTCTCTAAAAACCAGACATGGAATGTCTGGTTTTTAATTAGTAACATTTTCTCATTGTCGAACTGGCAAGTTGATATGTGTAGAGTATGTAATTTTAAAGCAAGGAATATATAAAATTAATTTTATATATTCCTTGCTTTAAATCATCGGTTTAATAATGTATGATTTCTACTGCATATCTGAGGGAGACTTACTAGTTTTAATATTATCCCGTTGTCTCTGTTTTATGGACTTGTATTGTAAATAATTTTTGTCTAGTTATCCCCACTATCTTCATCAAAAACACTCTAAACATCTCTCATT
>CAYSEK010000004.1:0-23980 GCA_964430255.1 uncultured Candidatus Saccharibacteria bacterium | reverse complement strand
TATTTAGCTCAGGTACTGGTTTTTCGGATCTAATGATGGGTATTATATTAAATTTCACTGTAATACTAACCGCGTTATTCATGGCACTTAAAGTTGCGCGAAAATTAAGCGGAGAAGTTGGTGCAATGACAAGCAAAGTCCTCGGTAGCGCAGCAGCGCTTACTGGTGTAGGTCTAGCAGGAAAACTAGCCATGAGGCACACAGTAGGAAGAGGTGCCAGTCGTCTTGCTGAATCAGAAAAGGTAAGAAGTATCGGACGACGAATGCCTGGAGTAGGAATGGCGATAGATACAACTCTAAACAAAATGGGCAGTGGAGCGTTTAATAAATACACAAAAGATCAAGAGAAAAGAAAGGTTTCATATGGTGCAAAAGTTACAGAAGAAAGCAGAACAAATAAATTCCAAAGAGTGGGCTATGAAACAGACTTAGCGAAGAAACACGAAAAAGGGGAGATGTCTGACACAGAGCTCGCAGATAGTCTGGCCTATCTAAAAATGGAAAAAGAAGGTCAAGAAAAAGCAAACAGAGAACAACATGCAACAAGCCTTGAACACCCCACCAAAGTCGGTAAGATTATACAGAGAATTACAGGGGGGGAAATTGCTGACAGGGAAGCGGCCATTAAAGTTAGGGAGGGCGACAAAGGAAAAGGTACAAAACTAGAACAAATTGAAAAACTTATAGCTGAAGAAGCAAAAGAGCAATCTAAAAAAACAACAACGAGCAGTGAAACGAGGGAGAATGCATAATAAATATGATTAACAAAAATTACACAAAAGAAAAACTTCTTGAACTATACAAAAAGACACCAAAAGATATTCAAGGTATTCTGCTAGATAAAAACCTAGGTCCCGCAATCTCTGTAATTGGGAAAGACGCTGGACTCACTGCGCTGCAAAGTCTTGAAATAGAAGACAGTGTTGTAGATGTACTACTTGGTGTAAATAAGCAAAAAAACCTTACACAAGATATCACAAATAAATTAAATATTAAAAGCGAAACAGCGCTTAAAATAACAAATGATATAAATGAAAATATTTTTTCACAAGTAAAGGAATCCCTTACAAAAATAAAAGAGGGAGATAAAGATACAGTATTAGAAAAAGACAAAGCCGTGGTGCAGAAAAAAATAGTTATTAAAACCGAAGTTCCTCTTTCTGTAAGTCCTGCTGTAGTTGGAATAAGCGAAGAGAGAAAAAAAATCGCAATAAAAGAACTTTCAAAACCGATACCGACGCCAGTATCACTACAAAGAACAGCACCACAACCAATTACAAAACAAATCTTCTTAAAAGAAAAAGGGGTACAACTCCAACCCACCTCCACAACTCCATTAAAAGAAAATAGGGAAGGAATAATTAGTACACAAACCATACCAAAAACAATAGTTGGGGAAGAAAAGATTGGAATTGGTATCCCTTCTAAGGAGCATCAGTTTGAAGAAAAACTCCGTGGTGCTTTTGAAGCTCCCAAAAAAGAAGCAGAGAAACCAAACCCTACTATTAGCACGCCTCCACAAAAAATAACTCAGGATCCATACAGAGAGCCTCTGAAGTAAGGATTAGAGTAAATAGAATGGACACAACACAGAAACCCAGTGGGTTCCTAAATTTCTACTAGGAATTTCGCTTCAGAAAATAAATTATGCAATTTAAAGTACCAAAATTCATAGAAATGGAGAGTAAAATATTTGGACCGCTAACCTTTAAGCAGTTTATATACGTTGGTGGAGGAGCTGGATTGTCGTATGTTTTATTAAAACTACTGCCCACAGCTCTTGCACTACCAGCAATTTTAATAGTTGCTCTCTTTGCATGGTCACTTGCTTTTACAAGAAGAGATAAGTACGGGAAACCATTCGTAGAAGTAACGGAGGCTGCATTTAAATATTTTACAAAAACACGACTCTACACATGGAAGCGTACTCCAAAAAGACCAGAGGAGGTGGTGGAAGATTACACACAAAAAGATCCCCTACTATCAATACCGAAAGTAACAGTGGGTAAATTATCAGACAAACTACACGACATGGAGACACAGCAAGAAGAAAAAACAGCCAATAGGTAAACAAATCTATCAGAAAATAAATAATCAACACCACGAATTACAAATCTAGTTTTGTAATTCGTGGTAGAATAAAGATATTGTTTAAATTATAATAAGTTCGTAAATAATCGTGGCAATCAAATCAAAAGCAACACAAGATTTTGTACCCATTAAAGAAGTCCGGGACGGGGTTGTCGTATTAAAAGACGGATCCATGAGAATGATACTCATGGCATCATCAATAAACTTTGCCCTAAAGTCCGAGGAAGAACAAGCCGCAATCCTTATTCAGTTCCAAGATTTTCTTAACTCCTTAGAATTTTCTGTACAAATCTTCATACAATCAAGGCGACTAGACATTCGTCCATATTTATCCCTTTTAAAAGACAGACTGAAGGTTCAATTAAGCGACCTAATGCGAATACAAATAGAAGAATACATTGATTTTGTAAAAAGCTTTACCGAAACTGCAGACATTATGACAAAAACTTTTTTTATCGTCATACCTTACACCCGCACAACCCTTACCTCAACATCTAGCTCATCATTATTTGGAAAACTTTTCTCAAATAAAAAAACAAATACATCTAAAGAAGAGCAAGAAACAGAGCGATTTGAAGAAGTCAGATCTCAGCTGGAACAAAGGGCAAATGTAATAAAGCAGGGATTGGCACGTACTGGTGTTCGTGCAGTTCCACTTGAAACAGAAGAGGTAATTGAACTGTATTACAAATTACTAAACCCAGGAGTATCCGAAAAACCCATAAAAACATCATAAAAATGGCATTATTCAACAAAAATACAAAAAAAGACACGAGGCAAGCAACAATGTTGCCAAAAGAAATACGAGAGTCTGGAGCACTTGAGTTGAAAGACATACTCGCCCCTTCTGCTATTAAAATAAACTCAAAAGAAATATGGCTCGGAGAAAAAGTTGTGAGAACTTTTTTTGTCATATCATATCCGAGCACACTCACAGACAACTGGTTAACACCTCTTATAAACTTGGATAAAGTTTTTGATATATCTATATTCATACACCCTATTGAAACAAGGATGATTCTTAAAAAATTTCAAAGAAGCGTTGCTGAGGTGCAGAGTCAAATAAGTGATAGAGAGGAGAAAGGACTTGTACGAGACCCTGCTCTTGACATAGCATATAACGACCTTGAGAATTTGCGCGACAAACTACAACAAGCGCAAGAAAAAATATTTGACGTGGGTCTTTATATCTCAATATACGCTGATGATGAAGATGAGCTTCGTAAAACAGAATCAGAAATAAAATCAATGCTTGAATCCCGTCTTATATACATAAGACCAGCTTTATTTCAACAAGAAGAAGGAATAAAAAGTATTATACCAATAGAAACTGACGTACTTGAAGTACATCAAAAATTAAACTCCGCTCCTCTTTCAAGTATTTTCCCGTTTGTCTCCTTTGACCTAACGTCAGACAGAGGTATTTTGTACGGAATAAATAGACACAACTCTTCTCTTGTTTTGTTTGATAGATTTTCACTGCCAAACTACAACTCTGTAACATTCGCAAGCTCAGGATCCGGTAAATCATATGCCACGAAACTTGAAATATTACGTAGTTTAATGTTTGATGCTGATGTCATTGTTATTGATCCTGAAAAAGAGTATGAATATATGGCAGAATCAACAGGTGGAAGGTATTTTAATATATCACTCACGTCTGAGCACCACATAAACCCTTTTGACATACCCCCGGCAGGGAAAGACGAAAGCCCCTCAGACATACTGAGATCACAGATAATATCACTTGTAGGACTAATGAGAGTAATGCTTGGAGGACTAACTCCGGAAGAAGACTCTATTATAGACAGAGCACTTACTGAAACATATGCACTAAAAGACATAACTCCAGATTCAGATTTTACAAACCTGGAACCACCTCTTTTGTCAGATTTTGAACTTGTCCTTTCGGGAATGGATGGTGGGGAAGGACTTGTGCAAAAATTAACAAAATATACACGCGGAACATGGTCTGGTTTCTTAAACAAACCAACAAACGTGAACATAAACAAGAAATTTATTGTTTTCTCTATACGAGACATGGAGGATGAACTTAAACCTGTTGCAATGTATATTATCACCAATTTCATATGGACAGCCATAAGGAAAAACATACGAAAACGTCTTCTTGTGGTAGATGAAGCTTGGTGGATGATGAAAACGGAAGATACTGCATCTTTCCTGTTTGCTTTAGCAAAAAGAGGAAGAAAGTATTTTCTTGGAATATCGACAATAACACAAGATGTTGGAGACTTTTTGCGTTCTCCTTATGGCTTACCGATAATAACAAACTCATCTATGCAACTTCTATTAAAACAATCACCGACTTCGATAGATCTAGTACAAAAAACATTTAATTTAACGGAAGGAGAGAAATATCTATTATTGGAATCTGGAGTTGGAGAGGGAATCTTTTTTGCGGGAATGAAGCATGTCGCATTAAAAATAATAGCATCTTACACAGAGGATCAAATAATAACATCAGATCCATCGCAAATACTGACAATAAAAAAAGCCAAGGATGAATTAAAAGAAGCAGAGGGGTAGGCTTATGTTAATCCACATAAATACTGGCAATTATACTGTTTTTACTTTATAATTTTAATAATGTTGCTATGAATACAACAAAAAAAACAACTAGTATCTACATTTTTTTAGTACATCTTATTGTGTTATTGTTTTTGCCACACTCTTTATTTGCACAAACAATAGATACACAAAGTGCTGAATACTTAGAACAGAAAAAAATAATTGATGATTTTACCAACGTAATGAATGAGAAATTAGAGATTTTCAAAAGTGAGACTATTGAAATATCAACAGAACCAGAGTTTCCTGAACCAAATCAAAATATTGAGATAGAATTAAATAGTTCTTATTTCGATTTAAATAAGGCAGAGATATTTTGGTATGTAGATGGAACCCTACATACCAGTGGTATGGGGTTAAAAAAAATAAACATAATATCAGGAGACACAGGAGAACACACACAAATAAGAGTTGTGGCTGATGTTACCAAAGATAACAAAAAACAAAGAATAGAAAAATCTGCAGAGATAATGCCCATAGAAATGACATTATTATGGGAAGCAGACACATACACCCCGCCTTTTTATAAAGGGAAAGCTCTTTTATCGGCAAACAGTGTATTGAAAGTAATAGCAACACCAAACATACAACTAAAAAATGGTAAAATAATTGATGCAAATAAACTTGTATACATATGGAAAAAAGAAGGGAGGAGTAAATTATTTAATGATAATTCCGGATACGGAAAAAATGTTCTTTATACAGAGGGGTCTCTTCCTTACAGAAACAACGTCGTAAGAGTTGAAGTGTCATCTCTTGATGACACAATAAAATCCAGCAAAAGAATAGAATTAGAACTAAGCGATCCAAGTATTTTGTTTTACAAAGATGATCCAATAAAGGGAGTAATGTACAACGAAGCAATAAAAGATAAATTTTATCTTACAAACCAAGAGTTACCTATAAAAATAGAACCTTACTTCTTCTCAAGAAAAGACAAGAAGATTGGCAATTTAATTTATGAATGGTACTTAAATGGCAAAAAAACAGACAACCACAAACAAAAAGCTATATTTAGACAAGAAAGCAAAGAAAATAAAGGCTTCTCCAATATAAAAGTTCGAGTAAAAAATATATACAGAAAATTCCAACAAGACGAGAACTCATTTGTCTTAAATTTTAATTAACATGTATTTAATAAGAAGTAAAAAAAGAGTTAAGTTATTAGTCGCATTCTTTCTTACCGTAGTTGCGTTAGTCGCGACTACGGTAAGTGCGGAGGGGTATATACCCCTAGAACCCTTAACAACTTCTGCAGAAAGTGGAGTAACGCTTAGTTCTTATCTTGATGACATATTTAAAATAGGAATAGGTCTTGCTGGTGTGTTTGCGGTTTTAATGATAGTCATTGGTGGAATTGGGTACATAGGAGGAGCATCAAATCCATCAGCAAGAAGTGAAGCAAAAGGCAAAATAACGAGTGCAATACTTGGACTTATTCTGGCGACTGCTTCGTGGTTAATTCTATACACAATAAACCCTAACTTACTAAAAACAGAACTTACTATTTCCGCGGTAGGAACAGCACAGCAAATTGGAATAGAAGAACAGCAGCAGTACGTAGAGTCTATTGTTTCAGACGAATTGAGGTTAATGCAAAATATTAAAAATATAGACAGTGAGCTTGTGGAGTTAGGAAGTCTACAAAGTTTAACACCTGAACAAGAGGCGACAAAAGCGAGCCTACTTGCTCAAAGAGAAGAAACAACATTAGAACTAGAAGAGGTATTGGGGACTAAAGAGGCGTTGATAGAAGAAAAGAAAGAGGAAATTCGTTGTTTGCAACAATACGAACCAACAAACACATGGTGTTCTGGTGACGGATACATTGTTGATGACTCTTACTGCTCCTCTGGTCGTATATGTTGTGCATATAGAGATGAGGGGTGTGACAATACGCCTCCAAGTCAATAAAAATTTTAACTAAAAATATGACAAAAACATTAAAAATCACGATAATAAGCACCGTAATAATCTTAATCTTTGGATTAATCGGGTTTCTTTTTTTCTATCAAAACAAAGGGGGAGACAGAGGTATTGATATTATAAAAAACACACTACCTTTTGGGTATACTCCCAGTGAATCATCTGAAATAACGCCAGTAGAAACTACAAGTGACAGCGATGAGATTACTGGTGGGTGGACAGGGGACATATCAGAACCAAAGCTATTTCAATTACACAAAGAAGCTATTGCTGGGTCTTATTTATTTAAAAGAGATACAAACAAGAATAATATTAATAAAACAATAGCGAGATATATAGAAAGAGGGGTAGGACATATTTTTGAGACAAATATGAATAGTTTAGAAGAAGAGCGTATCTCAAACACAACCAGGCTAAAAATACATGAGGCTATTTGGGGAAATAATGGTAAGAATGTAATTATTAGATATCTTGATGACGAAAACGAAGAAACAATACGTAGTTTTGTTATAACCCTCAGAGACTCAGAAACAACGACTCTCTTTGAAGAAGAAACTCCCACTGAAACAACACCGCAAGAAACAGAGGGGGTGTTCCTTCCTGAAAACATAACAGGAGTTGCTCTGTCGGAGGAAAATGATAAAAAAATATTTTACTTATTTGAATTAGACAACTCTTCTGTTGGAACAATATACAACCTTGAAAATGGAAAAATGGCACAAATATTTCAATCTCCATTCACTGAGTGGTTACCCCAATGGCCAAACAAAGACATAATTACATTAACAACAAAGCCGTCAGAAAAAGTTCCAGGTTTTATGTATTTTTTAGATACGGAAACAGAGAGACTTGTTAAAGTACTAAATAACATAGACGGACTGACAACACTCACAAGTCCGGATGTGGAAAAGGTTTTATATTCTGAAAGCACAAAAGGTTGGGTATCTTTAAGTATTTATGACAAGAAAGAACACTCATCAAAAGAACTGCCATTATCAACACTCCCTGAAAAATGTGTGTGGAGTAAGGTGGATAAAAATATCATATATTGCGCTGTTCCAAACAACCCAAAGAGAGGGTCTTACCCTGATCAATGGTATCAGGGGTTAATATCTTTTTCAGATGACATATGGGCAATAAACACCAAAACATACACCACAGAACGCATTTTAAGCCCTAGAGACACAATAAGAGAGGAGTTTGATATCATAAAACTACAAATAGACAAAAACGATGAATTTATATCATTTACAAACAAAAAAGACCTAAGTTTGTGGAGTATCAAACTTCCAAAAGAAGAAATTCTGCCTTTTGATTAACCAAACAACATACACACAATAAAACATACCCCTATGATTTATCATAGGGGTATGTTTTATTGTGTGTACTAAATAATAATAATAATCAATCAGCGATATATTTTATAACGACCCTTCTATTGTCGCCCTCACCACAAGAGCTTGTCTCAAAATCTTGTGAATTCGTAAAGATAGCATGAACTATCATCCTTTCATATGGGGGAAGTGGTTTCATCTCTACGCTGCTTTTAAAATATCTTGCTCGCTCTGCAAGCATTTTCGCATTTATTTTAAGCTCTTCTATCTTTTTGCCATGATAGTCATTCACATCAATAATAAAATACAGTCCACTATCTCTAATGTTGAACTTTTTATCAACAATCCTCCTTACAATGTGACTCATAGCTGATAAATTTACCCCTTTATATCCTATTAAGAGGTTGGATTCATCTGTTTTTATTAAAAACCTAGTAGCATTTATCTCACTATCATTTACAACCTCCAACTCAAATGGAATATCAAGCTTTAATAAAATCTCACTTAGTGTTTTTTTTATAAATTCTATTTCCATTTTGTTTAATTTACTTTGAATTATCTTCGTCTGTTCTTGTTAGCTTATTAGCTTTCCTTTTTACTATTAATTCATGTATTACAGAAAATGAATTATTTGTTGTCCAGTATAATGCAACGGCAGCTGATATTGAGTACGAAATAAAGAAAACAAAGACAGGTAACACATATCTCATTTGGATACTCATATTTTTCGCAAATTCATCCTTAAAAGACATCTCTTTTTTTGTGTTTTTCTTATCGTCTTTAACTAAAGGTGGTAGTGAAAATTTCATTTGAAAATACTGCAGAACACCAGCAGTCAGTGCAAGAAGGATACTCTTTCCGTTCATGTCAAAGACACCCAAAAATACTGTATTTATATCTCTTGGAATATTAATGAAACTATAAAGTATATCCGGATTTAAATCAGCAATCCCTTTAAAAAACACCCAATAAAGAGCTATAACTATAGGCATTTGCACAAGCACTAGTAAACACCCTGTAAAAGGATTTACTCCATGCTCTTTATATAATTCCATTACTTTTTTTGCTTGTTCTTGCTTATCTTTGTTGTACTTTTCTTTTACTTCTTTTACCTTAGGCTCAATACTCCTCATTTTAGCTTGAGAAGTTACTGATTTATGTGTTAGTGGGAATATTATGAACTTTACAATAATAGTAAGAATCACAATAGCGAATCCAATATCAGCTCCCGGGATAATGGATATTAAAAAAACAAACCCGTTATATATGGGCTGGTAAAATATTGTATTAAATAAATCTGTTATCATTATCACATAATAGGACAAAAATATAGTAAAATCAAGGTTTTTACTATATTTAAAATAGGTAAAATAAAAAACTTACAAAAAATATCTAATTACTTAACATGATCTATGTGAGTTTTTTGTCCTGGTGTGCAACGAATTATTCTTTTTATGCCTTTATATAACCCTTTTATAACACCATATTTTTCTATAGCTTGAATTGTATAATCTGAACAAGATGGATAAAAAACACAAACTCCTGGTTGTTTAATACCTATTTTTACAAAGATACCCTTATCAGGGGAGAGAAGCTTCTGGTAGTATTTTATTGTTTTAACAAACAGATATTTCACGATACAACATTTGCTTTTTTTAATAAATAAAGTATTTCTTTTTCCATTTCACTATAAGGAATACCTATTGCGCCTTTTTTAACAAAAAATACACAAAGGAACCCTTCTTTTACACCTCCACCCAGCCTAGACACAGCAAATCTTGCCCGTCTTTTTAAAAGGTTTCTTTTTGGCGCTGTTTTTGACACCTTACGAGAAACAACGAAGGAGAACCTTGTTTCTTCTTTATTGTTCGTGTTTTTTAAAACTCTAAGTGTTAGATTCTCAGACGAAAAAGACTTACTCTTCTTTAAAATACCCGGGAAGTCTTCTTTACTGACCCTTTTGTTTTTAGGCAGCATATTTAAAATACTATATTAAGTATATATTTATAGCTAAATTTATACAGCAAGCTTAGCTCTTCCTTTTCTTCTCCTGCTTTTCACAACATTACTACCGCTTTTTGTTGCTTGTCTTACAAGAAAACCATGAGTTCTCTTTCTTTTTTTATTTTTAGGATTGTATGTTTGAGACATAATGGGGGAGTATACAACAAAGGCAACAATAAATCAACATACCATATATTATCCACATCTTATTAACATGTTATCAACACAGTACTTAATTTTTATCAAGTTCCTTATTATTCATTTAGGTATATAATAATTAAACCTTAATAAAGTATCGATAAAAAATACTTACTTAACTCATCATATGATAGATAATAAACAACTTTGGGAATCTGCACTTATTGAAATAGAGTTGGATGTTTCTAAAGCTAATTTTGCTACATGGTTTAAAAATACTTATATTTTTAAACAAGAAGGTGGGATTGTATACTTAAGTGTTTCAAGTGAATTTGTTAAAGATTGGTTATTCAGTAAGTACCATAAATCAATACTGAAAGCGCTGCGAAATTACGGAGAAAATATAAGAAGCTTAGAATACACAATATCTAAAAACAAACAAGAAACACAAGATATACAAAAAAACAACACTAAACAAAATTTTATAAACAACGAACTCCCATTAAATGATCTTTATATAAACAAAGATGACAACTTAAACCCACGATATACATTTAATTCTTTTATTATTGGTTCGTTTAACGAACTTGCCCATGCTGCAGGTCAAGCAATTATAAAAAATCCTGGTTCTGCTTACAATCCTTTGTTTATATATGGTGGTACAGGACTTGGGAAAACTCACTTAATACAAGCAATAGGGAATGAGATAAAAAAAAATGACCCGAGTAAAAAAATATACTATGTAACATCTGAAAAATTCGCAATAGACTACATAAACTCAGTTCAAGCTAACAAAGTAAATAATTTCAAAGAAAAATATAGAAAATATGACGTGTTTATAATGGATGACACACAATTTCTATCAAATAAAGAAAAAACTCAAGAAGAGTTATTTCATTTATTTAATGTTCTTTATGATAAAAATAAACAAATTATTTTTTCATCAGATCAACATCCGACTTATATACCACACCTTGAAGATAGGTTAAAATCTAGATTTAGTGCGGGTATGATAGTTGATGTACAACATCCTGAATATGAATCTAGACTTGCTATACTAAGGTCAAAAACAGATAATTTTAATATATCTGGTGAAATTATTGAATATTTAGCATCATCAACTCAAGGTAACATAAGAGAGCTTGAAGGGTTATTAAATCTTATTATTTGCCAATCTCAATTAAAAAATAGATGTGTTACGCCGAATGAATTAAAGGTTATTATAAAAAATAACACTAAACAAAAAAAATCTATTTCTGTTAAAGATGTAGTTAAAATAGTAGCTGATTTTTATGAAATAGATGAGCAGATAATATACGAAAAAACAAGAAGAAAAGAAGTTGTTAAACCAAGACAAATAATAATGTATATATTAAGAAAAGATTTTAGTATTTCATACCCATCAATAGGACAAAAGTTAGGTGGTAGAGATCATACAACAGTTATACATTCTTGTGAGAAAATAAAGAATGATCTTAAAAAAGATAATTTATTAAATCAGGAAATAGATCAAATACGCGCTATATTTTAAATATATATGTGTATAAGTATGTGGAAAATATATGTAAAAAAGTATAACAACTTGTATATTGGACTTAATAACTTGTTAATAACTATAAATTATTAAAAGATATCCACATTTATTAAAAGATATCCACATTTATAACCATTTGTTTTATAAAAAAAACGGTTATAAATAAGATTATTTTAATCTTATCCACATATCCACACTACTAAGTATAATAATAAATAATTAAATATAAATAACTTATATAAAGAAATGAAAGTAGAATGTACAAAAGAAAAATTAAAATATTTTGTCTCATTAGCAGATAAAATAACAAGTAAGAATTCAACATTACCAATTCTTGATTCAATCTTACTTATTGCTGAAAATAAAATCCTAAAAATAAGATCAACAAACCTTGATGTTGGTATTGAATTTGAAATACCTTTATTAAAAATGGATAAAGAAGGAAAGATTGCTGTTCCTGGATCTATTTTAAATAATATACTCTCATCATTACCTCAGGAAAAAACAATTTATCTTGAAGTTGTAAATAATAACCTTGAATTATCAACAAAAGATAACTCTATTACAATTAAAAGTAAGCAAACTGAAGATTTCCCAACAATACCTAAGATTGAAGATGGTGATATATTAAAAATACATTCTAAAAAATTTACAAATGGAATAAAATCAGTATTATACAGCTCTTCTATTTCTGATATAAAACCTGAAATATCATCTGTTTATATACATTACGATAATAATTCATTAGTATTTACATCAACAGATTCATTTCGTCTAGCTGAAAAAAAAGTACAATTTAAAGATTTAAATAATTTTGATGGGATTATAATACCTTTTAAAAATGCAAATGAAATAATAAGAGTTTTTGATGATATAGATAATGATATCAATATTAGATTTAATAAAAATCAAATAGCATTTTATTGTAATAGTATATATTTAACTTCAAGGTTGATAAATGGTATATTCCCTGACTATAAGCAAATAATCCCAAAAGAAGTTTCAACTGAGGTTGTTGTTTTAAAACAAGACCTTATAAATACACTAAAAATAACAAATATTTTTAGTGATAAGTTTAATAAAGTTAATTTTACAATAGATATAAAAAACAACACATTTGAATTAAATTCAAAGAACGATTCAGGTGAAAATAAAACAAACATAAGCGCAGCACTTACAGGGGATAATATAAATATATATTTTAATTCAAAATATATTATAGACTGTTTTCAGTCTATTGATACTGATAGTATTTTACTTCAATTTAATGGTGAAAATAAACCTGTAGTAATAAAAGGTGTTGGAGATGGATCATTTCTTTATCTTGTTATGCCTATAAATAAATAGTTTTACATGAAAAATATGTTTAATATAGAGGATTTTCTTATAAAGTTTAAGAATATAAAACCTCCTAATGATACAACAAGAGGATATGTATCAGATGTTATATTTGATACATTAAATATAAAAATAGAAAAAGTTAATATAAAAATTAACAATAACTCTATATATATAAAAACCAGTCATATTATAAAAAATGAAATCTTTTTAAATAAACAAAAGATATTAAATGAATTAAATAATAAACTAGGTAAAAATAAATTGAACAATATCTTTTAGTAAGTAGTTTTAAATAGCTATCATTACAACAAAACTCGCTTCTAAGCGAGTTTTGTTGTAATAAGGTAAGTTGTGTTGTTTTTATTTAATATTACAGTAAATTACTGATTTTTTGTTTTAAATATTATGGTTTTTTCACTTTTATTTAAAACAGAATCATATACTATAACTTTTAATTCATTTAAGTCTTTTATTGATGTAATTTCA
The DNA here is from genome assembly GCA_964430255.1 of uncultured Candidatus Saccharibacteria bacterium. Lineage (GTDB taxonomy): Bacteria > Patescibacteriota > Minisyncoccia > Phycocordibacterales > UBA1539 > CAYSEK01. Next base: position 10,537 of record CAYSEK010000004.1, on the reverse strand, counting down.
ATTGGTACAAAAGAAAAACTATAAGGTGATGATTTAGATGATCCTATAAATATATCATTTATAAAGAAATCAATTTTTGATGTAGGGTACTTACCTGTATTTTTTATTAATATGTTTGTTTTTTTATTAATATTTACTTCAGAATTATTAACAGGAGAAATTATTGTGATTACAGGTGATAATTCTGGTTTATGAACATCATCATATTCTTTTATTTCAATTTCTCCAGTTTCTTCTTTTATGTTTTGCTTCTCAAACCAATCTCTAACAGGTTTTTCCCATAAATTAAATTGGTAATCTTTCTCAGGATTTTCAGGGAAATCACCCATAGGGTCATTTTTATTAACCCAATATAATATATTGTGAATTTGAGTTATAATCCTCTCTTCTTTAAGTTCGTCAGGTGTATATTTTGTGGCGAGTTTACCAGATATTTTATCTATAAAATATCTATTGTTTCCTTTCCATATCCCACGAAAAACAGGTTTTAATTCTGTATTTTTGGTATCATTAAGTTTTTTAAATTTTTCATCAGGTGTAATAAGTAAAACTTCTTTCATAAATTCATTCCACATAGGTGTGACGATAAACCCTGCAACTTTCTTTTCCATTGATGAGTTGTCGTTATTACCAACCCAAGCACCAAGCGCAAAAGATGGTGTGTACCCTACTGTCCAAGCGTCTCTGTAGTCATTCGTTGTTCCTGTTTTTACAGCAACATCTCTTCCTTCAAAATATAAAGGTGATCTTGTTCCAAATGCGGGTGTTCTAGCTATGTTATCTGATAATATGTCAGATATCGCAATAGCAGAGTCCTCTTCCAAAGCTCTGCTAGGTGAAGGTTTGTATTCTTCTAATATATTACCCTCACTGTCTTCTATTTTTAATATTGAGACGTGGGGGTTTTTTATTCCATTATTAGCAAATACTGAATACGCACTTGTTATATCAAGTAAGGTAACTTCACCACCTCCGAGAACAAGTGTTAATCCATATTGATTTGCGTTACCAAGGTCTTTTATACCCATTTTTTTTGCTGTCTCAAGTGAATCTCTTAAACCTGCTAAATATAATGTTTTTATAGCTGGGACATTTATTGATTGAGCAAGAGCATTTCTTAATGTTACAGGACCTCTATATATATTGTCATAGTTTTTTGGTGTATAGCAGTCGTCCGGGTTTACTTCGCTATATAGTGGCTTTCCCTCACTATCACAGGTTGTTTGGAATTGTGTCTTAAGGTCAAATACTACAGTATCAGGTGTGTATCCTTTTGTGAAAGCTGTTGCATATACAAATGGTTTAAAAACAGAACCAGGTTGTCTGTGTGCAAGTGTTATATTGAAATTACCTTCATTTTCTGTATCAAAATAATCTCTTGAACCAACCATAACAAGTATTTGTCCTGTTTTTGGGTCTATTCCTACCATACCAGCATTACGTGCATTAAACTTATCTTCATTTATTTCAGCAGTTCTTTTGACGATGCTCTCAGCTTTTTTTTGGAGATTATAATCAAGTGTTGTTGTGATTTTAAGCCCACCTTCTTGAACAACTTGTTCACCATATTTTTTAACAAGATATTCTTTTATCCATGTAATAAAATGAGGAGCTTTTATCCCAAATGGGTCTTGTGGAAGAAACTCAACTTTTTCTTCAGTAGCTTTTTTGTATTCTTCTTCTGATATAAACCCTAATTCAGACATTCTTCTTAGAACAATATTTTTTCTATTTTCAAGCTTATCCACGTTGTTTCCATATGGAGAGTATCTTGTAGGTGCTTGTGGTAACGAAGCAAGATAAGCACTTTCTGCTAACGTTACATCTTTTGCACTTTTACCAAAGAATGCATTACTTGCTTCCTCTATACCGTATATATTTCCACCATAAGGTGCTTCATTTAAATAAAGTGTCAATATTTCTTCCTTTGTTAGTTTTTGTTCAAGTTTTAAAGAAAGAACCCATTCTTTTAGTTTTCTTGATATTTTTCTCTCCCTAGTGAGTAGTGTGTTTTTTACTACTTGCTGTGTTATTGTTGATCCACCCTGAATACCTTTACCACGCAATGGCTGTAAAAACACAGCACGTAGTATTGCCATAGGCTTCACCCCTTTGTGACTGTAGAATTCGTCATCTTCTATTGCAATACTCGCATTTTTTATATGTTTTGATATTTCATTGAAAGAAACAATTGTTCTTTTAACATCTTTATGTACGTCATAGAGTATTATTTCTCCCGTTCTGTCGTATATTTTTGTTGATTGTGCGATTCTCCTGTCATTATTAAAAGATTCAAAATCAGGCATATCTATTGAAGCAGCCCACAACACAAAAATTCCTGACACAACAAAACCAAATGAAATAAAGGACAACACAACATTTTTTATAAAATGTGTCTTTTTTACTTTTTTACTTTTCTTTTTTTTTGACATAATAATGTTTGTTTAGTGTATAGTATCACACGCACAATCACAAAACTAGGTTTGTAATTATGTGTATGATGATATAATATTAAAATATGGATACAGATAAAAACAATAAAATAGAAGAGTTTTTGACTAGGGGAGTAGAGAATATATATCCAAATCGTGATTTTGTCGAGAGTAAACTTAAAAAAGGAGAAAAATTGACAATGTATCTCGGCATAGACCCAACCGGACCAACTCTACACCTAGGACACGCTATAATACTCAAAAAACTAAAAGAATTTCAAGATCTAGGACACCAGGTGGTTTTACTTATAGGTGATTTTACAGCAATGATAGGCGACCCAACAGACAAGACAGCAACAAGAAAACAGCTAACAAGAAAAGAGGTTTTAAGAAATGCAAAACTCTATAAAGGACAAGCAAGTAATTTTTTGTCTTTTAGTGGGCGCAATAAGGTTAAAATAAAACATAATTCAAAATGGTTTGCAAAAATGGGTTTCGGTGAAGTTCTGGAACTTGCTTCAAAAATGACAGTAGAACAAATGCTTAAGCGAGATATGTTTGATAAAAGAATAAAAGAAGGAAAGCCTGTTTATATACACGAGTTTCTTTATCCGTTGATGCAAGGGTATGACAGTGTTGTAATGGACGTTGATGGAGAGATAGGAGGGAATGATCAAACCTTTAACATGCTTGCTGGTAGGGCCTTGATGAAGCAGTTAAAAAACAAAGAAAAGTTTGTCGTAACAGCAAAATTACTTGAAGACAAAGATGGAAAAAAGATGGGCAAAACAGAGGGTAATATGGTTTCTTTAATAGATGGTCCACAAGAAATGTTTGGAAAAATAATGAGCTGGTCAGACGGGATGATCTCCTCAGGGTTTGAGTTGTGTACTTTTGTTTCAATGGAAGAGATAAAAGAAATTGAAGAAAGTATAAAAAAGGAATCTGTGAACCCTCGTGATATAAAAATGAAACTCGCAATTGAAATAATAAAGATCTACTATGGAGAAAAAGAGGCAGAAAAAGCAAAGCAAGGTTTTATTGAAACTTTTCAAAAAAAAGGTACACCGGATGACATGAAAGAGGTCTCAGTTGAAAGTGGTGCAACACTAATGGACGTTGTGGTAAAGGAGGGGTTAGTAATCTCAAATACAGACTTCAGAAGACTTATAAAAAATGGAGCAATAAAAAAAGAGAGTGGTGAAAAGATAAATATTGAGGATTATAAAATAGAAAACAGCACAGTATTTAAAATTGGTAAAAGGAGATTCTTGAAGATAAATGTAAGATAATTTTATTCGTGCCATATAGGTAAAAAATCCACCAACGCTCTACGTTGGTGGATTTTTTACCTATATGGTTGTTTCTAGTCTTCAAGTATATTTCCAATTTCCTCCTCTTTTTCTTCCTCCTCATTCAATTCTATGTCTACACCTAAGATTTCTTCCTCATCCGTGTCTATTTCAATATTTGGGTTTTCGTAACTCATGATGATAAAAATATTATTTAATTATAAGTTAGTAATTTAATGATTGAGGTAAATTACTATATATTTTTATCAAAACAACGCAAAGGATGCAACAGAAATATTCAAAAACTGGGGATAACCTGTGGATTTAAAATAATACCAGTATGGCGCTATGTTAAGCCCTGTAAGAAGCAGAACATGTTAGAGATACTGCTATGGCGTCAATTTCATCATCGTATTTGATTGGTTTTTCAATTTTTATCAGTTGGTTTACCATACTTGTGACCTGTTTTTTGTCAGCTCTTCCATATCCGGCAACAGCAATCTTTATTTGGAGTGGAGTATACTCACATATTTCAAGATCTTTTCGCGCGGCTTCGTACACCATGACCCCTCTTGCCTCCGCAACTTTCATGGCTGTTTTTTGGTTACTATTAAACAGGAGTGTTTCTATTGCAAGGACGTCTGGTTTGTGTTTGTTTATAACATCTTTTATCTCTTCGCCGATAAGTCTAAGTCTTTCGCTGAAAGGGAGAGACTTAGACGTCTTAAAACAATCAGAATATATTAATTGTTCCTTATTTTGTGTTTCTTTGTTTTTTTCAACAATTGCTATTCCAACTCTTTCAAAACCGGGGTCTATACCTAAAATTCGCATATAAAAAGTATTATTTAACTTAGAATCTATTCAGCGTTTGTGTAAACTTCTTGCACATCGTCGTTGTCTTCAAATTCTTCAATTATTTTTTCAAGTTTTTCTTTGTCGTTATCTGAGAGAGGCGCCATTGTTTTTGGTTCCCATTCACTTCCTGTTTTTTCAAACGCCCACGTTACGGATCCTTGCCCCGCAAGAGATAGTCCATTTTTAGAAAGGATGTGTTTTATTTCTGCTGAGATCCTGTTTTTATTATCAGTAAGTCCTTCTATTATCAGAGCGCATCCTCCTGGGCCATATGCTTCATATAAAACAGCGTCCATTTGTGCACCTTCACCACCGGCTCCTTTTTTAACAGCTCGGTCGATATTGTCCGAAGGCATGTTTTCCTTTTTCGCTTTTTCTATTGCAGTACGAAGACCAGCAGAGTTGGTGTCACCACCTGCTAGTTTTGATTCTACAGCAATAAGACGTGCAAGTTTCCCAAATATCTTGCTTTTTTGAGCATCCGTAGCGGCTTTTTTGTGTTTAATTTTTGACCATTTATTGTGTCCCGACATATTGAAATTTGATTATGTTATTAAAATACCATAGAAATAAATTATGGACAAACTTACTATTTTGTGATTATATATACCATAGAAGTCTTTGAAAACAATTTCACAAGAAGGAGAACGAAATGTTAAACAACCCTGACGACTATCTCGTTGATACAAAATTTCAGCCCCCTGCACACCTGTGGCAAAAACTCACAGGATTAACTAATTTTTGGTTAGCAAAATGGGCATGCGTCATATCTATTATTGCAAGCATGTTTTTATGTGTGGTATTGGTTATTATTACTGGACCGCTGAAACAGGAAAGTCTTATTGTGGTATTTCTTTTTTCTGTGGAAATATTTTTTTCTAGCAAACGAGTGTATTTTTTAGAGAAAAAAGAAAAGGAGTCTATAAAAAGTACCAGCTGTGTTGGTAATAATATTAGGATAGATGAAATTATAGTGAGAATTATACTTCTATGTACTTTTTGTGTTCTTTTTGTGGAGCTTCCAATTATCATGCTTTTAACTGAGGATCTTTTGCTTCAGATGATAGTTGGGTCTCTTTTTGTTTTTGTCATGTCTTTGTTTATGAGTTTTTATTTTAGTGCGTGCACATCACTTCCGCCAAGTAAGAGTAAGACAAAAGAGTGGTATAAGAAAGCACTCAATAAGATTAATAAAAAAATGTTTGAAAGAGAGGAACCTTCTGGTCCTCCATTCTGGCAATGAGTTAAAATTCAATGGCTACACTGTGTAGTCATTGAAAAACCCGCATAAATGCGGGTTTTTTTTGTTTATTTTACTTATCATCAGGAATATCATATCCGAGGTGTGCGTAGGCTCTGTTTGTTGCGGTTCTACCTCGTGGTGTGCGCTCTAGGAGCCCGAGTTGCATGAGATATGGCTCACTGACTTCTTCTATTGTGTTTTCTTCTTCCGACATGGCAGCCGCGACAGTCTTGAGTCCAACTGGCCCACCGGAGAATTTATCTATAATTATTTCAAGGATCTTTCGATCAAAGGCGTTGAGCCCAAGTTCGTCAATTTCAAGCATGTTTAGTGCTTCTTTTGCGGATGTGTCTGACAGGTCTCCTTTTTGTACTTGTGCGAAGTCTCGGCATCTTTTGAGTAAAAAGTTTGCCATCCTTGGTGTGAACCTGCTTCTCTTTGCTATCTCACTAACCGCTTCTTGTTTTATTGGAATATTAAGAATGTTTGCAGAGCGTTTAATAATCTCTTCTATGTCTTCTTCTGTATAAAATTCCAAACGAAAAGTACCACCGGAAAATCTTGAACGCAACGGAGAGGAGAGTAAAGAGATTCGTGTTGTTGCTGCGATGAGTGTAAACGATGGTAGTTCGAGTTGTATTGTGCGCGCTGATGGACCTTTGCCAATAATTATATCAAGCACCCCTGATTCCATGGCAGGGTAGAGAACTTCTTCTATCATTTTGTTTAGTCTATGTATTTCATCTATAAAAAGGATATCACCAGGAGAAAGATTTGTTAATATTGAAGCAAGGTCGCCAACTTTTTCTATTGCCGGACCGGATGTTGATTTTAATTGACTACTTGTTTCACGCGCAATCAAATGTGCGAGTGTAGTTTTGCCTAACCCCGGTGGGCCATAAAAAAGTAGGTGTTCAGGAGCATGCCCTCTCTCTTTTGCTGCTGTAAGGAGGATCTTTAGGTTATTTTTTATCATTTTTTGACCCACATAGTCTCCCCACTCCGATGGTCTGAGTGCTTTGTCAAGGTAGGTCGTTTCACTTACCTCTTTATCTTTATTTTCGGGGGTACTTGACATAAATAATATTATATGCTAAATTAGCTCCAGTCAGACATTGATAGTGACGTTGTGTCAAGATTGATGTCTAGTAAAGCCGTTGTGAAATTCAAGGCGGGTGGTGTTATTTCCAACACACAACCCTCTAAGCAATTGAGCGATTTATCGCTTCCACGGTGTTTTCCCAAGGACATTCTGGGGTTCTATATTTATATAGAATTTCTGGGATTATCCTTAGAGTAACATCTAACTTTTAGTACCCATATTAAAGGAATTACTTAGAGGGTTGTGGTTTGGAATAAGTTTTTTAATTTTCCGCACCACTCTTATTGTTTTAATTAATTAAAACAATAAGAGTGGTGCGGATTTTTTTGCATTACATATCGTAATCCAATTCAATCACTCTTTCGAGCTCGCTTATTGTTGTTGTTCCTTTTAGAACTTTTATTATTCCATCTTCTCTCATGTCAAATATTCCTTGATCTTTTGCAGCTTCTTTTATTTCCTGCTCGTTTGGATTTTCTTTTAGTATTAGCTCTATGTTTTTGTCCATTCTAATTGCTTCGTAAATACCGAGCCTTCCTTTGTATCCCGTATTGTTGCATTTGTCGCATCCTCCAGTAGTCCATGTTTTAGATGTATCAAAATCAAGTTTTTCACCCTTTCTTTTGTTCTTTGCAGATTCTATCGTACGTTTTATTATATTTAATTCTCTTTCATCAGGGGTGTGTTCTTTTTTGCAATGAGTACAAAGTTTTCGTACAAGTCTTTGTGCAATGGCTATGTTTAACGCAGAACTTAATACCTTAGGATCAACTCCCAGGTCTATAAGTCTTGGTATTGCTCCGGCTGCAGTGTTTGTGTGAAGTGTTGAAAGAACAAGATGCCCTGTAAGTGCAGAGTTTACTGCTATTTTTGCTGTTTCTCCGTCTCGTATTTCACCGATCATAATAACATCGGGGTCTTGTCGTAGGGCCGCACGAAGTCCACTAAGAAATGTATAGTTGGTTTTTGCGTCTACTTGGGTTTGAGTGACTCCTTCCACGTGGTATTCAACAGGGTCTTCTATTGTGATGATTTTTATTTCAGAGTTGTATATTTTTCGCAAAAATGCGTACAGTGTTGTGGTTTTTCCGGAGCCTGTAGGTCCTGTGTTTAGTATCATTCCATTTGGTCTTTTAACTTCTTTATTTAATATATTCAATAATCCTTGCTCTATTCCAAGGTCTTCCAGTGGTACTGATATTGATTTTGGATTAAGGATTCTCATTACTGCAGCTTCTGCATATGGTCCTGGGAGGATAGACGTCCTTATTTCAATTTTAGCTCCTTTAATCTTTATGCTAAATCTGCCATCTTGTGTATCTGATGTAACATTAAGTTTAAGTCCAGATAGTAGTTTTATTCGTGATATGAGAAGATGGTATGTTTTATGGTCTAGAAATGTAACATCTTGGAGTATCCCGTCTAGTCTGTAGCGCAAACGCACGGAGTTTTCCTGTGGGTCTGTGTGTACATCCGACACCCCCATTGATATTGCTCCCCCTAGTATGATTTCGAAAACCTTTGACACTTTGTGTAGGTCTTTTGATTTTAAGGACTCTTCAATTGCCCTACCTATTTCTTCTATGTTTTTATACTTTTCCGTAGTGCTTCCAAGTTCTTCTTCTGAAATACTAAGAACACCAGCTTCGGTCTTTTGTGTTGTTGTTACGTCTTTGAAACGCTCCCATACACGTTCGAGTCCTGCATGGGATGCCATATATAGGTCTATTTTATATCCTTGATCCCCAAGAATTCTTAATTCTTCTTGCGTTTTGTCATTATTTGGTGAAAAAATTGCAACTTTTATTTTCTTGCCTTTTACGTCAAAAATAGCCAGTGTGGAATCTTTTGATTCCTTTTCTTTTACAACAGAAAGCGCTCGTGGGTTTATGGGGGTTACCTTCAGGTCAATGTACGGTATACCATACTTAACGGACAGCATCTCAATAAGCTTCTCCTCTTCTTTTTTGTGAAGTTCTTTGAGTTGCTTTTTTTGTTTTGCTTCATCGAAAGTAACCATGTTAAACAAATACTATATTGTTTCTTGAATAAAAACAAGATTGCCTTTTGTGGAATTAATGGTTTTTTGTTTAACCTTGACAGCTAGTAATAATATGTGGTATCATTGCTTTTAGATAAAGATAACGTATAACTTTTTAGGAGGTGTGCTGTGCACATTTTTAAATATGTAGTGATTCTTTCTGTTCTTGTTTTTCTTTCGGGGTGCACCACGTGGGGTGTTTATCCGGGTGGTAGTTATTACGTGGACTCTGATAGCCCGGAAGCGAAGAAGGCTTACAAAAAAGAAATAGCAAAAATAAAAAAAAGGAAGAAAAAAGAGAGGGAACGTATTGCTAAATGTATGGCGAAAAATCAGGCGATGATAGATGAGGGTCTTCGTCCAAGGCATAACTGCAGGAGGAGATATTATTCAAATAGTTATTATTATGAATACATCTCTCCTTATCATAGCCATCATTCCTACGGGTACTAATTAGTACCTGTGTCATAAGCCTAGAGAATTTATTCTTTAGGCTTTTTACTTGGTTTTGTTTACTGTGGGTTGATGGTAAAATGGAGTTAGCATGAAAATTCTACTAAATAACGTTAAAGAGACGGAGGAGTTTGCTGGTGTTTTTACAAAAGACGTAATTACAAAGGAAAAAAGAAGCAACGCTGTCATTGTTGGATTACAGGGCGATCTTGGTGCGGGGAAGACCACATTTGTAAAAAGTGTTGCGGGTACGCTTGGTGTGGAGGGTGCGGTGACAAGTCCGACATTTGTTATTGAGAAAATTTACAAACTGCCAGAAGGAGGAAAGTTTTCTCGTCTTGTTCACATAGATGCATATAGATTGGAAAATGGCAAAGAGTTATTACCTCTAGGGTGGGAAGAGATATCAAGCGACCCTCAAAATCTTATTCTAATAGAATGGCCCGAGAGAGTTGCAAACATTCTCCCGAAAGATGTTCATAGAATGTATTTTAGTTTTATAGATAAAAACACAAGAGAGGTGGAATATTAATATGACAAAAGAAAAGAAAAATAAAAAAATACTTGTCTTGCTGGATGTTCACGCCATCTTGCATCGTGCGTACCATGCGTTGCCGGATTTTACGTCAAGTGGCGGCGAACCAACAGGTGCGCTTTATGGAGTGTCGGCAATGCTTATAAAAATAATTCGAGAATTAAAACCGGACTACATCGCAGCTTGTTATGATCTCCCCGAGCCGACATTTAGGCATGAGGCGTACAAAGACTACAAACGGGGAAGAGCGAAGGCTGAGGACGATCTTATTCATCAGATCAAGCGATCAAATGATATTTTTAAAGCTTTTGGGATACCAATATACGATAAGGCTGGATTTGAAGCGGATGACATACTGGGAACTATTGTACAGCAAGTAAAAAAACAAAAAGACCTCAAAACTATAATTGCATCCGGTGATATGGATACGATGCAACTTGTGGATAACGATAAGGTTGTTGTCTATACCCTTAAGAAAGGAATCAATGACACTATAATCTACAACGAAAAGGCTGTTGTGGACAGGTTTGGTTTTGTTCCAGTATTACTTACTGACTTCAAAGGACTTCGTGGGGATCCAT
>CAYSEK010000003.1:0-27859 GCA_964430255.1 uncultured Candidatus Saccharibacteria bacterium | reverse complement strand
CCTTAGCTTTTTTATCCTTTTTTCGCCCCCCAAAATCTTTTGAAAAAGGAAAAGGTAAATTTTGTTTTGCGGTCGCCGTAGCTTTGCGGAGGCGATGGCGCGGAGGGTTACCACAGAGCGTGGGGCGTATGACTTGGGTCGCATTACCACCACGCGTGGCGCGTGGAAGAAGTCCGCATTTGTGCTCGGAGGCAGACTCGAACTGCCGACACCTGGTTCTTCAAACCAGTGCTCTAACCAACTGAGCTACCCGAGCATATATTTTACCTATTCAAGAATGAACCAACATTTGGAATTGAATCACCCACAGACTGACTCTTGCTAAAAATAGACATAAGATTTTCAAATCCGCCCTGAATACTATCTATAAAAGGTTGAAAATAATAGTAAGCTCCCAGCATAGAACCTATTATTACAACCCAATACACAGCCTTAACGGCTCTTGACCATCTCATTATGCTACGCATCTTACGCAACATCTTATTATTATCCTTAGATAATTTTAAAGTCTCCTCTAAAATATCTCTTGTTTCTGGGTCCATGATTTGCATAATACCAAAAAACACACTTAAAATCAAAGAAACTTGTCTCCTCGGCAAGAATCGAACTTACATCTAGCCCTTAGGAGGGGCTTGTTCTATCCGTTGAACTACGAGGAGATTATTAAAACCCCATCTTTGATGGGGTTTTAATAATAACGGGTTTTTAACTATAAATCAATTACAGCTTAAGAAGTTCTGTAAGACGTGCTTTATCAAACCCGACAGACATCTCATCGTCAACATAGATGACAGGAACTCCCATCTGTCCACTCTTTTGTATCATTTCGTTTCGTTTTTCCTCATCTACGGCAACATTGAACTCTTCGAATTCAATGTCATTCTCTTTGAAAAACTCCTTTGCCATATTGCAATATCCGCAAGTTGGTGTTGAATAAATTATTACTTTAGCCATAATTTTTTATTTTAAACTAGTAAAGTGTGAATATTATACCATAAATATTTTAAACAAAAGAATCAAATAAACATTAATTATTTTGTTTATGGCCATGAATGATATTTTGTCGTTGTTTCTCTTTTTTTGTTTCAAATTCTTTGAATTTATCTAACAGTTTGTAACTAACCACCTTTATTTGATCATTAAACAAGAACCAGATCGTTGAATATATCCAAATATACACAACGGCTTGCCAACTAATTGCCTCCATTAAGATTCCATACACAGCAATTAATGTACCGATTATACGAGAACTAAACGCTGGAATAAAAAACTTAAGAGAAGGAAAAGGACGCTCCCAAAAATGTTTTCGTCCAGTACGAGTAAGATATAATGTTGAATGCCCAGATACGTCTAACTTTAAAAAAAGTAACGTCTGTATAGTTGCAACAGCGTACCCACTAACATTAAGCCAGTAAAACAATGCAAAAGAAGATACAAGCCCCGTGACTCCAAGTACAGTTGATATAAACAATGTCTCACGCAAGTGCCATCTGGTAGGTTTTTCAGACACTGGAGCATTATCATAGGCAATAGACATCACCGGAATATCATTCAATAATGCCAACAAAATAACCATTACTGCGGATAATGGAGAATAATCAAAAATAAGTACAGAAAAAGTTATAAAGAAAACAATACGAATTGTTTCAGCAATACGAAATGTTGCATACGACTGCATCCGTGCAAATATCATCCGGGCAGAATCAATAGCATCTTTGATAATAGACAAACCTTTACCAAGTAAGACAATGTCGGCTGCGGATCGAGCTGCTGGGGATGCTCCAGATACAGCAATTCCAATATCTGCTTTTTTTAATGCTGGTGCATCATTCACACCATCTCCCGTCATAGCAACGATATGTCCTTGTTTTTGCAAAGCATTAACAATGTAATACTTATCTTCAGGAATAACTTCTGCAAATACGTTGGTTTTAGTGATGACATCTAAATCATCATCTTTAGTCTTAGTTTGTTGCACACGATGAAGGACTGAACTATCGACGATACGCGTTCCGATGTTTAGCAGACGTGCAATAAATACAGCAATAGCAGCATTGTCTCCTGTAAGCATTTTTACGACCACTCCTCTCTTTTTTATTTCAGAGATAGTTGATTTTGAATCACCTCTCGGAGGATCAATCAGTGGAATAATTCCAACTGGTAAAAATACATCTTTGGTTTTAATTGCGACAAGTAAAGTCCTAAACCCATTTGATGCAAAGTCCTCCACGTCACGAGAGAGACTGTCTGATATAGAATTCTTGCCTATGTTCTGAATGATAACTTGTGGCGCCCCCATTATAATAGTAATTGCACCTGTATCAGTATGCACTGTTGCTTTTGTCATTTTTCGTACTGGATCAAATGGCACAAAAGTATCAACGCTATATGCAGTCAACTGACCCATAAGATTATTTTCTTGTGCATAAGAATGTATTGCTTCTTCGATTGTACTTTTGCGTTCTGTGTCAGCCGCAAGTAATCCATAAACAAACAAATCCGATATGGTAAAATTCCCGTATACCTTTGGTAAAGAAACAACGATTTCATTTTTTGTTAATGTTCCAGTCTTGTCGACACACAACTGATCAACACCAGCCAACTCTTCAATAGATTTAAAATTAGAAACAATAGCATTTCTTTTTGCAAGTGAGGCCGCGCCAATTGCCATAGTGACAGAAAGCACAGCAGGAAGAGCAACGGGAATAGACGCAACAGCAAGGACAAGAACAAAACGCACTGACTCTATCAACGGATCACCTCGCATAATAAGTGACACAAAGACGATGACAATAAGTACCGATGACAGGACAACAAGGAACCTTCCAATACCAAGAATTGCTTTTTGAAAATGACTTTCCTCCTCGCGTTCTGCCTGTGCGACAAGGGCAGCATCTTTCCCTATAGAAGAATCATGCCCTGTCGCTGTTACACGAGCGAGAAATGCGCCTTTTTGAATCACTGAACTTGCATACACAACATCACCTTTCTTTTTTTCAACAGGAAGCGATTCTCCTGTTATTGTTGACTGATCTACATGCGCATAAGTATCTTCAACCAATACTACATCAGCTGGGGCAACATCACCAATACTAAGTTTAACAATATCACCTGGGACCAATTCACTAGCATTAATTGTGCTAAACATGCTATCACGCAACACCATCGCAGTAGGAGATAGTGTGCTTTTTAAGGCATCTAGTGCTTTATTCGCTTTTTGTTCTTGTAAAAAATCAACTAAAACATTTACACCAAGTAAAACTGAAATAATAATAAAATCCTCCCACTTACCAGCTATTATAGATAAAATCAGCGCCACTTCTATCATAAGAGGGATAGGGTCAATAAATTTTTTTAGAAATCGGATAACATCTGACTGAAACTCTTCTTTAATTTCGTTACTTCCATACCGTTCTTGTAATTTCTTAACCTCAACTGAAGATAATCCTTTTTCTTTTTTATAAGATGAATTCATATAAATTGTTTAATTAAAGATAAATCTCATAGAGACTATGAAGTATACGCCTCGTCCATCTTGTGTATTAACTCCGCATTGTGTTAGTTATTTTTGTGCAACCAGTTTGTTCAAGAGACTGCCTGCGTAAGCAGGCAAAGCGATTGAATACAAACTGCAGTGCCCTGTGGGTGCGGGTAGGGAGAATTGGGGTCAAGCCGCTAAGCTCATCGTTCGTCCTATCGGACTCCGATTCACTAAGCGCTTCCTCCCCGGGCTCGGCCCACACTCTTCCGCTTCACTCCAGAGTGGCTTCGCGGCCTCCGCCTTTCAATTCTCCCTACCAACTACAAAAATATACTCACTCAATGCTCCGCATTGTGTTAGTTATTTTTGTGCGGGTAGGGAGAATTGGGGTCAAGCCGCTAAGCTCATCGTTCGTCCTATCGGACTCCGATTCACTAAGCGCTTCCTCCCCGGGCTCGGCCCACACTCTTCCGCTTCACTCCAGAGTGGCTTCGCGGCCTCCGCCTTTCAATTCTCCCTACCAACTACAAAAATATACTCACTCAATGCTCCGCATTGTGTTAGTTATTTTTGTGCGGGTAGGGAGAATTGAACTCCCGTCTGTTGCTTGGGAAGCAACCATCCTACCACTGAACGATACCCGCATTTAATCAAATAACCCTGTGAATTTTTTCCACCACTCTCGTGCTGTACCAAATCCGCTATCGGCATTTTCGTCTTTTTCTTCACTTGAGTCAACTATCACAACAACCTCCTCCCCTTCTCTCACAAAACCAAATTTTTCTCTTATCTCTTCCTCTACACCCATATCTGTTTTTAATCTATCTATTTTACGCACAAGGTTACTTTCTCTTTCTTCTAACGCGATTAGATCATCTTCCGCTATTTTTTTATTATCACTCGCAAAGCTAGATTTCTTATACACATCCCACGCGTTGCTGACAGAAAAAGCAAAAACAACGAAAAGTAAGACAATCGTAACTCTGGAATAAAGAATCTCTTTTATTTTTCTTTTTTTCTTGAAATCAAGCATTGGGAGACAACTATACAAATGTATAAGTATAATGTATATTATACTACAATTATGTTATTCAATAAAAAACACAAAAAGAAAATAAGAATAATTTGGGCGATACTATCTGTACTTATAATCATAAGTATGACTATGTTATTCTCCGCACCTGCATTTTTCTAAAGTTAGTTATCCTCTGATTTCATCATTTTAAGAAACACACTTTGCGGGATATTCACCCTACCGTGTTCTTTCATCTTCTTCTTCCCTTTTTTCTGCTTCTCTCTAAGCTTCATTTTACGTGTGATGTCCCCTCCGTAAAGATGCCCTGTGACGTCTTTTTTCATGGCGCTAAGCGTCTTTGATGCAAGAATGCGTCCAAGTGCTTTGCCTTGTATTTTCGCAGTAAACATCTGTTTGGGTAATATTTTATACAACCTCTCTACAGTTTGCTCGCCCTCTTTTTGTACTCTTTTTCTTGAGACAACGCGCGAAAATGCTGGGATTACCTCCTCGGCGACTAAAACATCCAAACGCACAACATCCGCCGGTCGCATTTCTCCTATCTCATATGAAAGTGAGGCAAACCCAGAAGAAACACTTTTGAGTTCATCAAAAAAATTACGCATCAACTCTCGTAGTGGCATCATGAATTGTATTGAGTTTCTGTTATCACCAAACACCTCAGACTCACCAACCTCCGCCTCGTGGTCAAACAACATCTGCATTATTCCACCCATATACTCAGGAGGCGTGATTATTTTGGCACTAACCCATGGCTCAAACACACCTTCAACACTTCCGTCATCGGGGAACATTGCCGGAGTATAGACTGGAATCCTCTTACCTCCTTTTTGCACTATCTCGTAAGTGATACTTGGTGTCGTCATTATAAGCTCAAGATCAAACTCACGCCGAAGTCGCTCCATAATGATCTCTAGATGAAGCATCCCCAACAACCCGCACCTAAACCCCCTACCAAGAGACCCCGATGATTCTTCTTCAAACGATAGCGATGGATCTGAGAGCTTGAGTCGCTCAAGAGCTTGTCGTAACAATGGAAAATCATCCTGACTTTCAGGGTATACAGATGCCCACACTACAGGTCTTGGCTCCATATACCCTGAAAGTGAAGGTAATGGATTTTTAAAAGACGTAATAGTATCTCCAACGGACGCAACTCCAGGCTTCTTGATCCCTGTAACTATGTATCCTATTGCACCAGCAGATAATTTGCCCGTATCTATCGGGTCTGGATGAAATATTCCAACATTCAAAGCTCCAAATTTTTCCTTTGCCTGTGAAAACATCAACGTATCCCCTTTCTTTATTTCTCCATCAAGAACTCGTATGTAAACAATAATGCCTTTATGTGTAGAGTACTCAAAATCAAAAACAAGTGCCCTTGTTCCATCCTTATCAGTAAATTCCGACTTCGGTGCGGGTATCTTTTTTACAATTTCCTCCAAAAGCTCCGCCACCCCTTGCCCTGTCTTTCCAGACACTTCAAGTATCTCGTCTTCGTCACACTCCAGAAGGGCAACGATCTCCTCTTTTACCTCATCCACACGCGCAAGCGGAGAATCCACCTTTGATAGCGCGGGAATTATCACAAGCCCAAGCTCACGCGCCATAGCAAGCACAGAGAGTGTTTGCGCTTGCACCCCTTGTGTTGAGTCAACAAGAAGGACAGACCCTTCTACAGCCTTTAGGGCGCGTGATACTTCATACGAGAAATCAATATGCCCTGGGGTGTCTATTAGATTGAAAATGTATTTTTCATCCCCCTTTTTATATTCCATTTTTACCGGTTGCATTTTAATGGTAATCCCACGCTCCCGCTCAAGCTCCATCTGATCAAGCACTTGGTCTTTCATTTTACGCTCCTCTATTGTTCCTGTCATTTCAAGCATTCTATCAGCAAGTGTGGACTTCCCGTGGTCAATATGTGCAATAATTGTAAAATTTCGTATGTTTTCCATAATATGCACAAGAATAGCACAAAAGACGATATAAATAAAAAAAGCCCTGCTGAGCAGAGCTTTTTAGTAAGTGGTCAAGATTCAATCTTGACCACTTACTAACCACGATAAGGGTTTACAACAAAATCAATAAGAAACCTAAAATATCCTCCAATCAAAAACACAAGCGATATTAGAGCTATACTTCTTGTAAATTCCCAGTTAGGGAAACACTTAATCGTAATAAAAATCATAATACCACTTAAAATCATAACTACAAAAGGTTTGATACTCATTAAATATCTCCAAAAGTTGACGTGACTATAATTGATGTATCTCTCTAAAAACTATCACAATATGTAGCTATTGCAAGCACACAAAGAAAAAGCCCTGAAAATACTTACGTATTTTCAGGGCTTAGTAATTCCATATCAAATGAAATTACTTCACTCTGAAACAACTAATGACTTTGCACCAAATCCCAATCTATCCACTCGTATCCATCACACTTTCTTTCCTCCTCCACTTTTATAATCTTACCATACTGTTTTTTTGCATCTTCAAGTGACGGAGAACTACGTAATTTAGGAAATTGCTCCTGTAGGACAGGAACGACATGCTTAATTAATATTTCATGCTTATACATATATGGTACTTTAATACCTGGGAATAAAGCCTGAAAGAGAGCTTCCATGTCAACAGAATTATAAGCTGCAACTTTTTCTTCATCAGCAATCAATCTCCACAAAAAATCTGCAGAGAATTCATTTTTAGCAAACTTCGGCATATTAAGACTCCTTTCAGTTGAGTTGAATGATAATGAGCCACAACCGTTATGTTGCGAAAAGAGAAAATATCCGACTAGAATAAACAGACAAAGCACAAGAATAAACAATAAAACTATCAGATACAAATAACTCTTTACAGTAACACTGCAATAAAGAATGCCCTTTTCTATCAGCTTATCAAAGTCTCTTCTCAGCTCGTTAGCACCAAAAAAAAATAATATTATAAAAAGAACAAGGAATATTACAGCAAATATCAACTTTATGTCCACAATGACACCTCCATATATTACTCAATATAAATTACTACTAGCAGGAATACTACACCAAAAACAAATATCTCGCAAGAATAAACCATTTTTACAGCTCCTCCTTTTCTGGTGCAACAGGACGTGCTTTCCAGAATTTAGTATGAAGTGCGCGAGAGATTTCAGCAATCTCTCTATTTTTAAGAACCTTAAGTAATATAACCCCAGCAATAACCCCAAGAATACCAGAAAGAAAACCTTGTAAGAATATTCCCAAAAAAGTACCCAGATCAAAAACATTATCAAAAATCTGAAGGAACTGATATGCCACAAAACCCATTGCCACCGCACCGTAGAAACTATGACGAAATGTAAGCTCCAATGGCGCTGGATGTTTCCCAAAATCTTTTTTGAACAAAATAAACAACAACCCAGCATTGATGATCATACCAATGGAGTATGCCAAAGGAAGCATCAACATTACAGTACCTGGAATATCTTCCACACGAAGCAATGCTTCTATGAAATATCTAAAAGTATCCACTTTCTCAAAGACCCCAACGAGAAAATATGCAAACACAACGATTCCGACAGAGGATACAACATTTATCAAAAGTGGTTTCTTTGTGTTGCCAGCCGCATAATATCCACGAACAAACAAGAGAACCAATGCTTGAGCAAGTAACGAAACAGAAAAAAGTGCGAGCGATGCGGCGGTTAGCATTGTATCATTCCATCCAAACTCTCCTGAACCTAAAATAGTTCGTACTATCTGTGCACGAAGTACTATGAAAAGCACTAAAATTGGCACTGACCAAAACAATATGTGCCGTGCAGCGGTAATAATTTTATCCATAAATTTCTCCATCCGCTTTTGAGAAAAAAGACGGGCAAGTGTTGGAAATGCTGCGACAGAATAGCTAACCCCTATTATGGACAACGGTACTGATTGTAAATTAAAAGAAAGATTGAAAATCGCGATTGAACCTTCAATCATTGTAGATGCAAGAGAAATGAGCACGAGTAGCGCAATATGATTTGCAGAAAGCCCGAGAGTACGAGGAAGGGATAACAGTGCGACATCCTTTATCTCTTTCATATTCACACTTATTGAAAATCTAGGTAAAAGTTTTTGCCTAGCTACTACAGGAACTTGTATCAGAAGATGGAGCAACGCGCCGAGCACTACTCCATAACCGAGCCCTACCATACCATATACTGGATACAAAAAAATCACTCCAAAAATAATCCCAATATTGTAAAGTACTGGAGATAGGGCGTATACAAAAAATCTTTTAAATGTTTGAGTAACACTGCCCAGCAAATTTGAAATACCGAGCAAGATTGGAGAAAGAAGAAGAACTCTTGTAAGTGAGACCAAAGAACTTTGTTCCTGTGCAGAAAAGCCAGGAAAAATAAGTGGTGATATGACAGGAATGAGTAAAAACACTACAGCACTTATGAAAACAATTAATACAAGGAAGGAGGTAAACACATCATCAAGAAATTTCTTAACCGTCTCAGTATCTCCATCCATCTTTTTTACAATAAAAGGTATCAAAACAGTGACGGAAACAAGTGAGGCTATTCCGGCATATATCAGATCTGGAATACGAAACGCCGCATAATAGACATCGAGTGTTGCCCCTGCTCCAAAAGAATGCGCAAATAGACGATCGCGAAACAGCGCAAGAATCTGCGAAAGAAGAGCGAAAGACCCAAGGAGAAAAGCGGCCTGATGCAGACCGCCAAATTCCATATTCAACATTTTTAATACTTTTTCAACCACTTAATTTCCAAAGATTAATTTATTTCTGAAACGATTATTCCTCTATCGGTAAGCCGTTTCTGTCTTCTGGATCTTTTACTGATACGTTCGCGAATGGTTCCCTGCCTGCTTTTAAATTCCTCAGTATTTTTTTTACCTCCTTATTTTCAGGGTTCAGTGCGATTACTTCTTCAAACTGCACAATGGCAGATTTTTTATCTCCTATTTTGCTTAAACTAATACCTAAAAAATACTTTGCATTTGAATAATTAGGATTAAGCTCCACTGCACGACCAAAAGCAGAGGCCGCTCCACTGTAATTTTTTGTTTTATATCTCAATAATCCGAGTTGAAAAAAAGCACCCATGTCGTTTGGTGACACCATTGTGGCAACTTCAACCGAAGCAATTGCGTCTTTTAAATTTCCTTCGTCTGCTTGCATTTGAGACAAGAGAAATATAGCATCAGTGTAGTTATTTTTTTGATTCAAAGCTATTGCAATATATTCACGAGCTTTATCTTTATTACCTGCTGTTATTTCAAGACGAGCCATTGCAAGTGAGAGTGACGGATCTTTTGGGTTTAACAATACTGCAGTATTGTAAGCATTTTTTGCACCATCGTAAAATTTTTCAGGAGCTCCGAGAAGTACCAACGATTGATAAACCTTCGCTAAAGTCGCCCAATTGAGGTAGTTTGTTTTATCTATTTCTGTTGCAAAAATAGCATTTTTTATTGCGTTATCAGACATTGCCTGAAATTCTGCACGAAGAGTTTCTTTAGAGATATTTTTTTTAAAAGAAACTCTACTTAGTCTTGCGAGATTTATTTCTGAAAGAGCCCTATAGTAAAGATCGCTTTCGTTGAGTTTTATTGCTCGAAAAATACTTTGCTCTGCCTTACTTAAATCACCTTCTACGTTAGAAGCAATTATACTTCTCTGAAAATAGCCTACTGATAAAAACTTTTGAAACAAAAGATAACCACCTACAATAGATGATATAATCAAAAGAATAAGAACTAAAACAGAAACAAAGCCAATCCTTGGATCATCCAAAAATGAAAAGTTATAATTCTTAATGAGTCTTGCCTCTGCAAGAGATGCAATAAATACTCCAGTCATTAAAAAAGCAAGAAATATGATTACGATATTTGGTACATAAAAAAATAAGAACACCCAAAGATAAAGAGTAGCAAGAAAAGAAGATACTACCATGTACCCATGAGCAGCTTTTACTCGTAGTAAGAAAACTGATCTTACTCCACAATAGAAAAAAGCTAATAAAAATACAACCCATGCAGTAATTCCAACAGCCCCCGTGGTCACCATTGAGGATGGAATAAAACCAACACCCGCACTAAAATTCATATTCCACAATATTGAATTATTTATTTCAACAGGTTTAAACAACAACCACTGACTTGTAAATCTATTTGGACCAGCACCAAAAACAGGATTCTCAGACAATGAATCCTTTGCGACACCAATGGTCTGGGTCCACGAAGGACGTATTACTTCTTGAGGAATCTTGAAAATAGAATAAATAGTATCTCCAATAAGACTACCCGATAAAACAAAAAACAGTGACACGAGAAGCACCACGAACGGAGCCGTTGGTATTTTTCTCTCTGAAGAATTTTTTGTATTATTACTACCAAAAGATAAAGTGTACACAAATATAACCAGAGAAAAAACACCCACAATAACCCAAGATAACCAAAAATTAACAAGCGCCAGTATTAAGACCGAAGTACCTAATAGAAAATACAACGCTTTTTTTGTCTTACTGCCTAGTACGGCGAGTTCAACAGCAGAGAGAGAGAGAATTGCTATAAAACCAAAAAATATCGACATATCTGCCCACTTACCAACTACATTCCCGGGTGTTTGAAAAAAAACATCACTGAATGGAAGCCCGAAGCTCAAAAAAACAAACCTAAACAACTGGTATAAAAATACAACCGTTGCGGATAAGAAAAAAGCTGTATATAAATAAAATAACCTTTTTTTCTGCTGAAAAAATACTGCTGATAAAAACATTAGGGCATATAAAACTAAAATAAAACTAAAAGTATTAATTTCATAACCAAGCCCAACGAAAGACTGTCCTATCGCATCTGAAAATACTGAAGAAAAAAACAAGGCCACAGGCAAGAGTGCTCCTGTTAAAAGTATAAGACTTTTAGGAAAAACAAACCTACCATCTTTTAGTCTTGCGATTAACCACAAAAAAAAGGCGACAGCAACGAGGGTTGAAATAAGCACACTCTTACTAATGTTAATAGAAATATTAAAAATAGGAAGGAAAAATACGGGCACAAAAAAACCAAGAGACAATATTAAGCCATAAGAGACAGCATCGAAATTAAATTTTCTATTTTTGGGAGGAATATTTTTTTCAACTTCCATAAGTATATTTTCTATTTAAATTTAATAATGGTGTATTCTATTATATAAACTAAACGGGCTTTAAGCAAATGGAGATGCGTCTGGAATATTTTTAATAAATAAAACTATTAATTAAACAAAAACCCAACTGTTTCCACAGTAGGGTTTTTGTAGTTTAAACCTTGTATTTATAAGCCGAATTCTGTACCAAACACTAAAAATTAATTTAAGTGCTCAGCGATAGTTATTTATCTGGGACAAATGTTGCCATTTGCCTCTAGCGGCACTTCCCACTAAAAGCGGGACACGGCCTTGCACTCAGGTAAGGATTTAGCCGTTTCACCTCCGAAGTTTCCACCGGAGCTCTCCCCGAAGGGAGCCAGCTTCTTTCGAAGCATGGCGTCTCTGCTCGCACCTCTATCCCGCTGAAAGCGGGACGACGGGTGTTACCCGCTACCCTGCTGCCAATCTTAAATTGGCAAGTGTTCGGACTTTCCTCTGTCAGCTTTATTAAAAATAAAATCAACAGCAACTACCCAACACAAGGTCTATTACTATTATACAATAAAGTTCTAAAAAAGCAACAAAATTTATACAAAAAAAGCGGGATTCATAAATGAATCCCGCCCGCGCATAGCGCGTATATATTACCCCTTACCTCCAACTGATATTTGTCTAACAAATGAATCAATAGGACGTGTCCCATTGGCGTCATGAATGAAAACAGACCTAGAAAGGCGGGAGTTTGTATATCCCACAACCGCATAGTTATCTACAGAAATACTTCCATCAAAAGTAACATTAACAGCCTCAAAAGAATTTTCTGACTCAAAGTCAAAATCTTCAGACCATTCAACGTTATTTGAAGTAGAAATACTTCCTCCAACTAAATCTCCTTTGGCAATCTGTATTCCATCAATTGCGATAGAAACATTTTTAACAATATTCGCTCCCGTAAAATAAACTGGAACATCTGCGTAAAAACGTACAGACAAAGCAGTCTCATCCACTTCAAACGATAAACCATCAGTTTGCACTGAACCTCTAAAAACAAGGAATTGTCCACCGCGACACATTGAAGTGTCTTCCTGTATTTCTACAGTGACTTCTGTTCTTTCAGAATCCCACAATGAGACTTGTCCAATAGACCAGTTCTCTGAGGTCGTCTGGTAAAAAGTTCCTTTTACTTCTACTCGCCGGGTAAAACAACGCCCGATTTCTTCATTGACAACAATGGATAAGTAATAAATCTTACCTTCCTCGCTATTACCACTATCCCTGCGCTCAGATTCTGAGTCAGGGCGAACTGCCAATGCACCAATAGGAAAATCACCACCAGCTTCTTCTGTTGATTCATCAGTTGTTGTCATTTCACTAAACACAACCATTGAATCTTGCTCCACTTGTGCTTGTGGTTCATCATTATTGCAACCAGCCAAAAAAACCAGTACTACCAAAGAAATACCATAAAGTTTATACATTTTCGTGCTCCTTTTTCAATTGAAATTTCAAAGTAATCCGCTTAAAAGTATACCACCACTGTACAGAAAAGTCAAGTCCTATTACCTACATTCTAGTTTATTGGAGAATTACGGAGAACTTGACAAAATAGGAATAATGGTGTAGGGTATTAATAGTCAAAAATGCTCTTTAACTTTCTAAAAACACCACTAAATCGGCTAACACCAAAGGACGTGCGCGATGAACACGATTAAAATGATTCCTATTATTGTTTTACTTCTATTGACCACTAGTGCTTACTCAGACGGCAATGCAACACCGATAAACCCAGAAGATGCACCGGTGCTGAGATATGCAGAAGATGGTAACAAGGTTTTTAAAGACCAAACTCCTATCAAAGAGGGCGGCCCGACACTTCGTGAAATATACGAGAATGATGTATCTCAACGACCCGACTGGAACAAGCCAATGTACCTGTCTGAGCCTCAAACACAAGAAGGAGATGTACTAGCACTGATGCGTACAGAAGATGGTAAAAAGATCTTTTCAGGCTGTATTCTGACCAACAAGATTCAACAATACGATTGGTATGAGGCAACGTATCTGTGTGAACCAGTCAAAAAACCATTTTTCTTACCAACCTTATCTTGGTGGCAAGCTATCTTAGGCAGTGGGCTAATCGGTATATGTACTATTTTGGGGATGAAAAGAAAAAAAGTAGTAGCAAAAACGGAAGATTAGTAGTGCAAACGGCGGGACAATTTTTTATTGTCCCGCCGTTTTTTTATAAAATTATAAATCTCTTTGCGTTATGAATTTTACACTATATCTCACACGTCCCTGATACACACGCAAGTTCTTTTGCAATCTCAGTCTTGTCTTCTTTTTCGTAGATAACAATCTTTGAGAAATCTATATTTTTAAACTTCTTAGACAGCTCTTCAAATTCCTTTTTATTTATCTCTTCATATGGCTGAAGTGGATACACAGAGTCAGTCCTTGGAAGGAAGGATAACCCGCCAACTACATTCCAATTACTATACACCCAGTTTGCAACACTTATCCATTCACTCTCCCCCACCGATATGGTTACGGAAGGATTATGTTCAGTGAAGTTCTCTTTTACAAGCTTCCAGTGTTCAAGTTGTTCTAGTGCGGTTATGTCATTTTTGAATATTGCATTATCTGGAGCCTTTACGGGGAAATCAAAAACATAAGTATTTGCAGATTCCATCGCCTGCCCAACCTCAGGATGATATGGTGCGCCTTGATCTTTCAACATGCTAAACAATGGATCTGTAGCTGAGATACGAACACGACGAATATAGTACTCTGCATGCCTAGGGTGCATACCTGAAGAGCAATCAACCATTTGAGACAAAGTACCCGATGGCTTCACACTTGTAACACAAGTAGACTGACTAACTCCAAACTTTTTTGAATATATTTTATTTACCTTTACTACTTCATCTTGC
Source organism: uncultured Candidatus Saccharibacteria bacterium (assembly GCA_964430255.1). Classification (GTDB taxonomy): domain Bacteria; phylum Patescibacteriota; class Minisyncoccia; order Phycocordibacterales; family UBA1539; genus CAYSEK01. The sequence goes on along the minus strand of CAYSEK010000003.1, from coordinate 13,279 downwards.
AATTTCTTTAAAACAGACGCATCTCGAACAGCTGGACAATCCCACTGTCCTGTAATTGAAACGCCGAGCAAACGCTCCTTCTCACAATTATTAGTCCATTCTTTTGAAAGATATGGGAAATTTGTAAGGGTTGACTGATACGTACCTAAAATAGTCGCGATGCGAATTTTCCTCAATAGAGTACGTTCTGTATCTTCTGCCCGAGCAACAACTTCTGAAAGATTACAAAACTGCTTTGGTTGTAATATTATTTCTCCGCAAGGGTTTGTTCCAAGCTGGCTTATATCTCCCTTGAGCACCTTCAAGCGACGCTCTGGCAATGTATTTTTGAGTGCTCCTCGATTAAATATCCCTCTCTCTCCTGACCCGCTCTTCATAAGAGCGATCCATTCATCCATAAATTCAACATTATCCGGCTTATCCATATAAACAGCAGAATTATTTGCCATCATTCTCTGTGGTTCATTTATGTAAAATTGCCCCTTCTTTGCGTCTCTCATTTCTGTATCGTCAAGATCAGACAAAGATATCAATGCACTACGACGAACACCACCAGAAACAACGACTTCTCCTATTTTGCAAACAACATCATGCACATCCAAATTGGAAAGACGTTTCCCTTGGCGCTTTAGTATTTTCTCGCGCGAAAAATCTATCACTTGACGCAATGGATCAGGACCGGAAGATCTGCCCCCCATCGTTACAAGCCTTGCTCCTGCAGGACGTAATTTTGAATAATCAAAATCAATATCATTTCCGGAGAACCAAGTCTTCATACCGAGCACCAGCGCATCAGCCCATCCTTCTTTACTATCATCAATCACATTTGTTGCAAGTTTTTTTCCAGTCTGTATTTTTATTTGAGGAAGAGCTTGAACATACCTACTTTCAACAGAAAAACCAACACCAGCGCCACACATGAGTATGTACATTATCTCTCCAAAATCCTGTAACTTTGATGGTGAAATAAACGAACAATTATACGCACATACATTTGTCTTGCGCGCAGGATCCCCCGCAAATTGCAAAAGTCTCATTGACGGCATAGACTCGTGATTAAGGATCGCGTCTCTTATCTCCTCATACTCCTTTTGAGTAAGAGGTTTACCAAGGTTTTCCTTCATAAAATCAACATATCTGTCAACTGTTTCTATCCACGTTTCTCTGCGCGCCTTATCGTCAAGCCACCTGGAATACGTTCTGTAGTATATAAATTCTGCCAACGTATTTCTAAAATATTTTTCTCCATCTTTTGTTAATTTCTTTACCTCTTCAGGTACCTCTCCTTGATCTTCTCTTATTTTTGAATGCTCTTGTCTGTATAAAATATAGGATTTTGCAGTCTTGGCAAAATCCTCCAAAATAAGCTCTTTTTCCACTACATCTTGAACCCCTTCAATTGTTGGGACAAAACCTTTACCAACAAGTTTATGCATTCTCTTGAGCTCAGATAATACTTTTCTAGCAATGTATTCCGCTTCTTTTTCTGTCCCCTCCTCGGTGGCTTCCATGGCTTTGTATACCGCATCTGAGATTCTTAATATATCAAAGTTTTCCAAAGAACCATCCCTTTTTCTTACCTTACCTACTATATTTTGAGTTTTTTTCGCAGTTTTTGTGCCTTTTACCATGTTTTTTTGAATAAAGTTAAAATTAATGTTTATTCATTTTAACTTAAAATTAAGGTCTAACTATTGTGGATATCTATTAAAGAAAACAAAAAGAAAGATGTGTAAAATAAATAAAATAAAATGTGGCTTTACTGCTTCATGTCAGCAAGATTTAAAATTAGAAAATCACCAATTTCAATTTTATTTTTTTCTGCTTCTTCCGCATTAATCTCCAAAACATACAATGCTTCTACCTCAGGATTAAAAATTCCCGGGAAAGACTCTGGGGTGGCATTTTCTTTTATATACACAACATTCAAATCCTTACCTATCCAAATAATATCAATTGGGAAATTCATATCCTTCATCCAAAATGGATATACACCCAGATTATCAAAAATAAAAAGTAATCCCTCATTCTCCAAGAGTATTTCCTTGCCTGAGAGTCCTTGAGTTCTTTCTGACTCTATATCCGCAATATCAATATTAAAAATTTTACCGTTAACAATTATAGTGCTTGTCGAAATAGGAACAATAACGTCCATGTCGCCATTTTTATGGGTAATTCGCGGATACAACAAAAATACCCCCGTAAATAGAACGACTAAAACAATGGCTCTGATATAGCATTTTTTCATAATTTTATACTTTAATTTAAAAATTCAAAATTTAATTAGATAGTACCAAAATACCTATCACCAAAGTCACCTAAACCCGGCACGATAAACTTTTTCGTATCTAGTTCCGGGTCCACTGCACTAAGAATGATATTCTCCCTAGGAATAAGTTCTGCAAGCTTGTCACGACCCTCTTTCGTGGCAACCATACCGAGAAAATAGATGCGTGTTGCGTCCACTCCATCTTTTAGTAATGCATCTACCACAACTGACGCACTCCCCCCTGTAGCAAGCATTGGATCTACGATCACAGCGACAGGTGGAATCTGCTTGCGGAAATTTTTATAATACAATTTCGGCTCTTCTGTTTTTTTGTTACGCTTAATACCTATCATTCCTACAGGCACACCTTTAAAGCTCTCTTCAAATGGCGACAAGAATACAATTCCAGACCGCAAGACCGGCACCACCATTATCTCCTCCGCCGAAACTCCATCCTCTCGTAATTTATTCTCCATCTCCTCTGCAAGCACTCGCGCCAACTTATCTGCCGCTTTTCTGAACGCCGCTGTTCCCTTTTCTCTGTCACGTAAAATTTCCAATAGTTCATCTTTCATTACCTGTATTATACCTTAAAATACAATAAAAATACGGCTCTCGCATCGCGAGAGCCGTATTTTTATTGTTCTAAGGTTGAACCTTAGAACATTACAGTCCAATTTCTTTCAAAAACGCTTTGTTGTTTGGCTTTCTGCCAAGGAATTTTTCAAGAAGTTCCATTTCATCCATACTTGAGCCTTTCTCAAGTATCCACTCTTTGTAACGATCTCCCGTCTTTTTATCAAGAAGTCCATTTTTTTGAAATTTTGTAAACATGTCTGACGCAAAAACTTTGGACCACATATATCCATAATACCCACCATCATATCCCATCAAATGCCCAAACCCAGCAGGGAAAATATTCTCCTTTGGAAGTGTTATCCCTATATGTTTTTTGTTTAGCTTATTATATAACCTACTAGAATTCTTGATGTTTTTCGTGTGAATAGTTAGATCAAATAAAGCAAACACCAACTGGCGCATTGTAGAATAATAAACCATATGGTATTTCGCTTTTAACATATTGTCCAACATACTCTTCGGCAGGTTCTTTTTTGTTTTGTAATGTTCAGACAAAATATTAAGCATCTTTTTATCCCATACCCAGTTCTCAAGCATCTGCGATGGCGCTTCTACAAAATCCCAAGCAACAGACGCACCAGACTGTGATGCATACTTTGCAGTTGTAAGAATATCGTGCATTATGTGCCCGAATTCATGAAAAAATGTTTCTACTTCCCCATGACTCAAAAGTGATGGATATGTTTTTGAGGGCTTAGAAAAATTTGCAAGCATACACGCCATTGGTGCAACATACTCATCTTTAAACTGCTTTTTTCTACCTTGAATGAGTGTAGATACACAAGCATGCCCATATTTATTTTCGCGAGGATAAAGATCCAGTAAAAAATATGAGATGATCTGACCATCACCATCTTTCACTGCATAAAGCTCTACATCTTTATGCCAAAGAGAATACCCGTTAAGCTTCTGGAACTGCACGGACAGTAATTTTGAATATATTTCAAATGTTCCTTTCTTTACTGTTTCAACTGGAAAATATTCTCGCACTTTTTCAGAATCAACATCAAATTTCTCTTTCTGTAGTTGGTTGATATAGTATGCAATATCGTAATATTCCAATTTTGCATTTGAAATACCCAGAAATCTTCTTTTTATATCTGTTAGTTGTGACATATCCACTGCTGTCCCCTTTTTAATCTTCCCCATAAGCCCAAGAATAAACGAGAGTGCTTTCTTTGCGCTCTTTGCAGTCCTCGTTTCAGTCTTAAAATCAGCATGAGTGTCATACCCAAGAAGCTTCGCGTTCTGTCTTCGTAGCTCCAATATTTCCGAAAGAAGTTTCATGTTTTTCTTACCTCCTTTCTGCAAGTTTTTATCAATAAGCTCCTTTCGCCCAGGAGCACTTTCGGCATTTTCCACAAATGGAACAAAGTCTGGATAATCAAGAGTAATGACATATTTCCCTTTCTTATCTTTCTTTAGTCCTTTAATATAATTCTCCGGAAGTCCTGCGAGTTCATCTTTTGTGACAGTAATACTATCTTTGTACTCGTTTATATTATTTGAAAAATCACTAGAAAGTTTATTCAGTCTCTTTATGTTTTTCTTGAGCTCTTTTCTTTTCTCGTTTGACAACTCAAAGCCCATCCTCTTGTATGACAGCAACATGTCTTCAAAAAGTTTTTTGTCTTCACCTGAAAGCTTCTCTTTCTTTTTTGAGTATTCTTTTACCGCCCTGTAAAGACCCTCATCAAACTCAATATCCACCAACTTTCTTTCAAGTATATTCATTGCTTTCTGAGCTGCCTTCCGAACACGTTCTTTAGGGCTTACATTCATGAGTAGCTCAATAGAATACATGCTGTCTATCACATCATAATCAGACGCCTCAATAGCGTATATCGTATTCTCAAAAGTTCGCTCTTCTGTAGAAATCTTTTTTATTTCAGCATATTTCTTTTTTTTATGCACAACTATTTTCTCCGTCGCTTTCTTTATATCATCCGCACCCCACCTCGCCCACGCAAAATCTTTTTTTGTATATGTAATTCTTTTCATAATTATTTTGATTATCCCACTTTATCCCAAGCATGGCGGAGAGGACAGGATTCGAACCTGCGGTACCTTGCGGCACACATCGTTTCCAACGATGCGCATTCGACCACTCTGCCACCTCTCCGCCATGCTTAGGAACTATGTTTTACATAAGTCAGTCTAATTCTCGTCTTGATGCCCTTCCACTTTATATGGGACTTAAAGGTTATATAGATTTATACACTATTAGACTCCACAGTGCAAAAACTACAGCAAGATAAAGCGTATATTCTGCAATAAGTAAAAGAAAAGGAATAGACAATATCGCATACAACAAAAGTATGCTTATCCCAAAAGATTGCAATATCATCTTTATCTTCCCGGTTACTTCTGCTTGTATGACAACACTCATGTATTTTTTCTTATAATATGCATTTAATATAAGAAAAAGTTCAATAGATATAATGGCAAGGGCTAAATAAACATTTATAAACTTAGACACAACAACTACAGCAGTAATACCAATAAGTAATTTATCTGCAAGTGGATCAAACATCTTCCCCCAATCCGTGACTTGATTTGTTGTGCGAGCAAGAGCACCGTCAAGGGCATCTGTAAATGCAGACAAGGCAAACAGCACGAGACCAATCTCATACTGCTCAACAACAAACAGTAAAATCACAAATGGGATTGTAAGAAATCTAAAAATCGTAACGTGATTTGGAGTCACCCACTTTGGCAAAAGTTTTAAAAAACTTTTTGCAAGAATTCTGTCAGATAATGTAATTTTTTCGGACATATTTTACTATTGCATCCCACGCAGAGCTGCAACTCTTTCCTCTACAGGGGGATGTGTTAAAAATAATTTATGCATAAACCCTAACTTTTTCTTTTTATCCTTAAACGGGTCTGCAATATATAAATGCGCTGTTGCGTGATTAGCGCGTTTCATCTGTGCTGGATATCCTGAAATCTTTAGAAGTGCACCGGCAAGACCATCTGGATAACGTGTAAGGAGCGCCCCTGATGCATCCGCCAGAAACTCCCGTTTGCGTGATATCGCAAGCTGAATAATACCTGCGATAATAGGTGCAAGTATTGCAAGAGCAAGACCAACAAGCATCATAATGAGCTGTATTTTGCCATCTCCATTATTCCTTCGCCCACCTCCCCAAAAAGTCATTCGCAAAAAGAAATCAGAAAGAAGTGTTACAAACCCCACAAGCACGACGACCATTGTTGATATTAAAATATCACGATTGCCGATATGAGAAAGTTCATGTGCGACAACTCCTTCAAGTTCACTGCGGTCAAGCATAGAGAGAAGCCCTGTCGTCACCGCCACTACTCCATGCTCCGCATCACGCCCAGTCGCAAACGCATTTGGTGCAGGATCCTCAACAATATAAATCTTTGGCACAGGAAGCCCAGCGGTGATGCAAAGATTCTCTGTAACATTCCAAAGCTCCCTGTGTGACTCACGGCTTATTTGTTTTGCACCGGACATTTTAAGTACTATCTTGTCTGAATACCAAAAACTGACAACATTCATCACGAGTGCGAATGTAACAAAAAAATACAAAATAATTGGGTCGCCAAAATACCAACTAACTGCCCAACCCAAAAACATAACCATTATCAAAAACCCTGCCATAAGCACCCAGGTTTTTCTAATATTTGTATCTTGATGTGTATAAAGTGTTGCCATTATTAGATTTTTGCAAAACCATTGAAATATGTCTTCTCACCACTGAGTATCTCAACAACATTATATTTGCCTTTAGTGTATACCTCACCCGTTTTGTCAGTATAGTGTGTCACTTCCATCATTTTAATACTTGCAAGCGGAGCAGAAAGAACTTCGCTTCCTTTCGTCTCAAGAAGTGGTAGCTCCCCTTCAAGCCAATAGTTTCGCTGTCCTTTTTTCAAGAATGAATATTCTCTTCCTGTCTCAATATCCTCTGGAATACATTCTTCCAATTTCCTGTTGCCGTTCTTGAATTCTGAAATATTCCACAATGCAAGATCAGGATTAAATTCTACTTTGATCCCCATATTACCTAGAAATTTACTTTCACAACGTCACGCTCCTCTGAACCTTCTTCAAGTTCAAAGAAGTCAACTTTTTTGAACTTAAACATTTTTGCAATTATGTTTGGTGGGAACGAATCAACTTTTGTGTTCAAGTCGCGCACGTTAGTGTTGTAAAACCTACGTGCAGCTTGAATCTTGTTTTCTGTGTCGGATAGCTCGTTTTGCAGATCAAGAAAATTCTGATTTGCTTTCAGGTCCGGATAATTTTCCGCGACAGCGAAAAGTGACATAAGAGAACCGGAAAGTGCCGCCTCTGCTTGCCCATGTTCAGCCATGGTTCCTGCCCCCATAGCGTTAGTACGAGCTTCTGTTACCTTTTGTAATGTCTCTTTTTCATGTGCTACATATCCCTTCACAGCTTCAATAAGATTTGGGATAAGGTTGTAACGCCTTTTAAGCTGAACGTCGATATCCGCCCATGCTTCTTTGGTTCTATTTATAAGCTGAATAAAACCATTGTAAGCGAACACCACCCAAATAACGACAATTGCAACAATAATTAAAATAATAGTAATTGGTTCCATAATAATTTTTAACTACTTAATAATATAAACCTTCCTAATAACTCCTGAAAAATTTTCTCTTTATAATAATAACCCCTTTCCATCCTATCCACAATAGTGATGCAGTAAATGCAATCCACAAGAGAATTATTGGCAATTTAAACATAAATGCAATTATAGCATTTATAAAATCAACAACACTCTGAAGCATATCTCGCACGCCTTGTTTTATTACAGAAATAGGACTCCATACGATTCCGAATACTTCTACGTCTGCTTCCGCGGTCAAATTTATCCTAATGGTGGACATGTCAACTTGGCGTGACAGATAATTCAACTGCCCTTCCAAACGCTCTATTCTGCCACGCACATCTGATAATCTCTTTGCTACATTGAGCACATCTTCTATCTTCACTGCGCGCTTCATAATACCAAGATACTGACCCTCTTCTGCTGTCATGTTCTTTAGCCGTGCCTCCATATCAACAAATTGCTCTGTCACGTCACGAGTATTCACATCCTCTCTTGAAACCTTTACAGCTAGATCTTTTATTTCCCCCAAGGATGCATCAAAAGCATCCTCGGGTACGCGCACCACTACACTGCCACCTTTCTTATCATCTCCCGTTTCATAAACACTTGAACTTTCCACAAAACCACCAGAACTATCGGCTATATTTTTTATCGTAGATATTGCTTGTTCTATCTTTTTTACAACGAGCACTAAATTAGCATTTTTTATAACTTTCTTTTCTGACAAATCACCTTCTTGCAAAGAAGGAAATTCCGGCTCTATTATCATACCTCTGCTTGTTTTTACAGACCGACTAAAATTGGAAGTAGAGTCAAAAGACTCAAGCGGGGCAAATCCTCCACGAGATACATCCACCCCGCCCGAAGAACCAAACAAAGCACCAGAAATAAACAATATACCAATGAGTAGTAACGTAACCACAACTCCACCTATTACAACTGCTTTTTTATGATACTGATAAAATTCTTTCATAGTTTTTATGATTTACACTTAGTTTTAATCATTTAATTATACCAACACACACCACACAATAAATCTTGACAAAATACTTAATACATGCCAAGATGACTTATAGTCATAGAACATTACACAATCTAAATCTCACAAAAATAGAGGAGACACAAAAATGTCATTTAAAAAACATTTTACGGCTAAGTCTTTTTTCTGTGAATTTGAAAAAGGACCTGACCTTCGCAGACTAGGAGAATATACTGTCACTGAAAATGTAGACCTTCGTGGAAAGATCAAAAAACCCATACATTTCGGTAATGGAACATTTAACAAACCAGTATTTTTGGGTGGAGAAAACTGTCAAAGCATACACCTTGACACATCAACTTTTAAGAGTGACGTTGACTTTAGTGCGATCATCTTTGAGGACGGACAACATCTTTTCTTTGAAAAAGCGAATTTCGAATGGTTCGTAAATTGTGGCAACAATAAAAACTTAACATTAAGTATATACTACCACAAGATTAATCTTAAGGAAAAAGACAAGGAAATGCTTACATTAACTAAATGGGTAATGTAAGCACAACTATCCAAAAGCCGGTTTCGAAAGAAACCGGCTTTTTATTTGGTAAATAATACAAAAACACACAGGTGGGGAGAAGCCCCGCCTGTGTGTTTTTGTGGCGGATATACTAGTCTTTTATTTAAATTTGTCTTTTGAAATTCCTGACTGCTTGACAATAGCGAGAAATGTACCTATTGGGATTATTTTAGTTTTCCCATGCAACGGTACCGGTACTATCACGCCCATTTCAGTGTGTTTATAAATATTATGACTACCTTTTTGACGAGACAAAATAAAACCATTTTTTAGCAACACTTTGATAATTTGTTTTGCTGTCTTTGACTTCATGCGTACATTTTGGAGTTTTTGGGAGCTGAAACTGATACTTCATCAATAATCGGATAAGATCTATATCGCGGAATTTTCTGCCCCTGAACAGTAAGCTCTTCAAGCCAAAGCCCTAACACTTCTTGTGCTTTTTCTTTTGCCTCTTCAAACGTTCTTCCAAAAGTCACGCAACCAGGGAAAGCTGGGAAGGACACGTTGAAACCACCCTCTTCTGCCGGCTCAAAAACAGTTGGATAATGTAAAACTTGAGATGATCTTTTCATTGTTTTAATTTTAAACCGCTTTGGTACTAATGTCAACACAAAAATCTTTCATATTTCATATTTAAATAGTTATTTTCAATTGGTCTGTTATGCCAAACCCCCACTCGACAAACCTTGACAAAATAAGTGATATGTGCTAGATTATATACAGTCAATCAGATCACCACAACGGAGGACTCAAAGATGAACAAGTCAAAATTAATGTTTCTTTTTCTCGCACTCATACTACTGGTTCTGTTCTTTATCGGGATAATCCCAATGAATGATGAGCCTTGGCAATATTCGCAAGAAGAGCTTCATTCAAAGATAACGAGGAGTCCCTCAGTGAATTTCAATTCTCAGATGGGAAACGTTCCTCTTGTCACGACAATAAGCGTCGAGAGAATCGGCGCTCTGAATATGGGAAGAGTTCTTGTAAAACCATCTGGAAATACAATTGGGGCACCAATTCCCGTGCTCATTACCCCTTATCGTGAAATTCCTGTAGGTTCTGAACTAAAAACGGTTTGGGTTTCTTATGTCAACCACGCCTATATGCCAATACGGATTCTCGTAGAAAGTAACTAGAACGAATTCGTTGATGTTCAAACCGGTTTCGAAAGAAACCGGTTTTTTATTTGGTAAATTTACACAAAAAAACACACGGGCGGGGCGAAGCCCCGCCCGTGTGTTTTTAACTTGGTCAAGATTGGATCTTAACCAATTAACTAGAATCCCATCCCTGGCATACCACCTCCCATACCGCCCATGTCAGGACCGGCTTTTTCTTCCTTTGGCTCATCAGCTATTGCCGCCTCTGTGGTAAGAAGTACCGCCGCTGCTGATGCTGCATATTGCACACCACTTCTTGTTACTTTCACAGGGTCAATGATTCCTTTTGCAATCATATCAGCTACGATCTCATCACTTGCTGCATCATAACCAGCGTTTCCTTTACTCTCTTTTACTTTCTCAACAATTATAGAGCCATCTCCTTTACCTGCGTTCATAGCAATTTGAGCAAGAGGAGCCTTGAGTGCATCTATCAATATTTTAAATCCGATCTGAAACTCTTCCTCGAAGCTGGCAATTGGTGATTTAAATGTTTTCCCAGCAACCTTTTCTCCTGCCCTTACAAGCGCAGCACCTCCTCCGGGGACGATTCCCTCTTCTATTGCAGCTTTTGTTGCATTCACCGCATCTTCAATTTTTAGTTTAAGGTATTTCATTTCAGTTTCAGTCGCCGCACCTACTTTGATGACAGCAACACCACCTGCAAGTTTTGCAATACGTTCTTCTATTTTTTCCAAATCAAATTTTGATTCTGTATTAGAAGCCTGTGCTTTGAGTTGTTCAACTCGCGCGCTTATCTGCGCCTTGCTCCCCTTACCCCCAACGATCACAGTCTTGTCTTTTGTGGAAATAATCTTTTGCGCAGTTCCGAGCATTCTTACGTCCACACTCTCAAACTTCACTCCAAGATCTTCTGAAACCAGATCCGCGCCCACAGTTACAGCAATATCAGCAAGCATTTCCTTTTTGTTATCGCCATACCCAGGCGCCTTAACTGCAAGCACATTAAATGCACCACGAAGCTTGTTTACAACAAATGTAGTAAGTGCTTCACCTTCTACATCGTCTGCAATTATAACCAGATCCTTCTTCCCACCCTGAGCAAGTTTCTCAAGAAGTGGCAAAATATCCTTGATTGCGGAGATCTTTTGGTCTGTAACCAAGATTGAAGCATCTTTGTACTCTGCCTCCATACGCTCTGTATTTGTAACCATATACGGAGAAACATACCCTTTATCAAATTCCATTCCTTCTACTATTTCCGACTCTATTCCAAAAGACTGCGATTCTTCAACAGTAACAACTCCATCTTTGCCAACCTTATCGATTGTCTCAGCAATAATCTTTCCCATCTTCTCCGATTCTGCAGATATAGACGCAACTTGTTTTATTTCTTCCTTCCCTTTTATATCTTTCGCAGATTCGCGAAGTGCTCCAACTACTTCTTCCGCAGCTTTCTCAATCCCAAGACGCACACCCATCGCATTGACACCTCTTGCTGTCTGCTTCATTCCCTCGCTTACAATAGCTTGCATCAAAACTACAGCAGTTGTCGTTCCGTCTCCTGCATTATCGTTTGTCTTGCTTGCAACTTCTTTCACTATCTCAGCTCCCATGTTTTCAAATTTATCTGAAAGTGAAATGTCTTTTGCAATAGAAACACCATCGTTTGTAATAGTTGGAGTTCCATAACCTTTATCAAGAACAACATTCCTTCCGCGCGGACCAATTGTTACTTTTACAGCATTAGCAACCTTATCAACTCCGTCTTTTAATGCAGTACGTGCTTTTTCGTCAAAAATAATTTGTTTAGACATATTTTTTTATTTTTATACTTATTTAATTACTGCCAATATACTTGTCTCACTCAAAATATAGTATTCTTCTCCATCAACCTTTATTTCTTCTGGTCCGTATTTCGAAAACATAACGGTATCTCCTTCTTTGACACTCATTGGAATCACATTGCCCTCATCGTTCATTCTTCCATTCCCAACTGCAACAACCTTCCCTTGCTCAGGTTTTTCCTTATCTATTGTCTCTGGAATGATTATCCCAGATGCTGTTTTTTTGCCTTCATCTTTTTGTGTTGGTTTAACCAACACTCTGTCCCCTAAAGGAATAATATTGCTTTTTTTCGTACTCATTTTTATAGAAAATTATTTAGTAATGATGTGGAAATTATACTAACGCTGGCAACGTTGTCAAATGAACACACCTATGCTAGTTTTGAAGTAGACACAAACAGGAGGACGTTGACATGAGCATTAAAAAGATAGTGATACATGTGCTAAAGCCACACACTCGTAATTCGATTATTTATTTCGAAGATAAACCGATGGTCACTTCCATATCACAACAAAGCCAACATGATTTGCAAGGTTTCCGTAATGTGGTTGCAGAAATGTTCAACAAACTCCACGAAGAAGAAATTTGTGAAGTTATCGCATACAGCGCTCTTTCGAATAAAAAAGTGGACACAATTGCAGAAATTGCAAATATCTGTCCATTTCAATTTCAAAATAATAAAGACAACCAGTGGTATGACGCATGCTCTCTTTCTGAAGATACTTGCGAACAAATACGAACAGTTATTGGACTTATCATGTGGCTTCAAAATGAGCATTTCGAAAGTGATAATTGCACGCACCGCACTTGCATTATTTGCAATGAAATACAATTTGGAAAACCGACAGGACAAATGATTGGAGGATTTTCTACTGATGTTAACAAACCGCCACACAATAGAGAAATGTACGCATGGCCATCAAGCCACTGTCTCAACCCCGACTGCCTCTCACACGAGATTGAAAAGATGATCGACATTAATTACACAATCCCAAAAGAAGCATTCGAGAAGCGAAGCTTAGGTGGTCTACTCAGAAACAAAACCCTCGCGAAAGAACTCCCCGCCTCTTCAAAAACAGATCTTTAAAAACAAGCCGGAAGTTGTCGAGGGCGGTGCATCCATGCACCGCCTTTTTTTAACCCTAAACACACCAAAACGTGGCGTTTTGGTGTGTTTAGTCAACTGGTTGCACCCACAGGGCACTGCAGTTTACAACCAATCACTGCGTTCTTGGG
>CAYSEK010000002.1:0-30418 GCA_964430255.1 uncultured Candidatus Saccharibacteria bacterium | reverse complement strand
TCCATACTGATTTTCAAGACAAGTTTATCCGTGCGGATATAATTTTCTGGGAAGACCTTTTAAGTGCTGGTTCGTATGCGATCGCACGAGAAAAAGGACTTATCCGTACTGAAGGAAAAGAATATGTTGTCAAAGACGGAGACGTGGTGGAGTTTAAGGTATAAAAAAGCACCCATTGGGTGCTTAAATTTTAAACCTTTTTTCTTTGTTTCTAAATAGGAAAAACTCCTAGTTTGTAGCCGAGGAAGATGCCGATTGTAATTATTATTAACATCCAACTGCCGAAATAGACGAAGAACTGAGTCTTACTAATCTTCCTAGTGCTCATAAGTATCTCCTTTTGTTCAATTGCAAAATGAATCTTCAGAAAAACCGTTCCAGCGTAGTTTTTTAGAATTACGAAGCCGTGCGAACTTTAATCGACGCAACATTGGCTTTAAGTCTTTGAGTTCTCTTTCAAGTAATGCACTTGTTGCACCCATGGGGCACTGCTGTTTGCAGCCAATCGCTTTGCTCTTGGGCAAACAGGTTGCACGACACCCAGAGCACTTTTTTGTCTCTTTTTGCTTAGTGGTCATGTCGTATCCTCTTGTTTTATGTAGTTGATGTTCCGGTCGCTTTTTTGTATCCATCAAATAGGTAATACGCAGAGAATCCTATTCCCAAGAGATATATTGATAATTTCCACGACGAGAATGGTTGCCATGAAAGAGAGGCAACTCCTACCATTCCGCATACTCCAACAATAGAGGCAATAAATCTTCTTACTCGAGTTTTTCTTTTTTGCATATGTACATCTCCTTCAGTAATTGTACTATTTTCGATATTTCATCTTCTTATACTTTATATATTTTGTGGTTTTTTGCAAGGTTTGTGTCAAGGAGTCAAAGAAAAAATACACCAAAACGTTGCGTTTTGGTGTGTTTTTTTGCTAGAATGAAAGAATTATGAAGATTCTTATAGTTTCAGACAGTCATGACAATGATGAAAAGTTATCCGCCGCAGTTTCTGTTGGAAATGAAGCGGGGTGCGAAGTAATGCTCCACGCTGGTGATCTTGTTTCTCCTCCAACACTTGATAATTTTAAAGATTTTAAAGGTAAAGTGTATCTGGTGTGGGGCAACAATGAAGGTGAGAAAGTGGGGTTCATCGCTAAGGTTGTGCAGTTGAATAACACAGAAATGACGGGCAACGTAATGGAAAAAGAGTTTGGTGGATTAAAATTCTACATGAATCACTATCCTGATATCGTTGAAAACGCATCACTGACAGGCAAATACGATGTATGTATTTATGGACATGATCATATCTATCGCGAGGAAATAATTTCAAATGGAACACTACTACTAAATCCAGGAGAAGTGCATGGCAATAAAACAGGAGTGTCTACATGTATGATTTTTGATACAAAAACAAAAAAAGTTGAAAAAGTAATTTTATAAATATGACAAAAAACAATACAAAAAATAATTATGCATTCATAGATGGGCAGAATTTAAACATGGGAGTTAATTGGAAAATTGACCATAAAAGATTTAGACAATATTTAAAAGATAAATATCACGTCGAGTATGCATATTATTTTTTAGGCTTTAAACAATCAGAAGTAGATAATTCATTATATGAAAACTTACAAAAAGCCGGTTTTATCTTGGTTTTCAATATAATGGGTGAGGATTTAAAAAGTAATAAAAAAGGAAATGTGGATGTGAATCTTGCGTTTAATATGATGAAATCATTTATTGAGGATGATTTTGATAAAGTAGTTTTAATTTCTGGAGATGGGGACTATAAACCGGTTGTCGATTTTTTCCTGCAAAAAAATAAATTTAAAAAAATATTAGTTCCGAACATGAAATTTGCTTCATCTTTATATAAGCAGGATAAAAAATTAAGCGATGGTTTTATTGTGGAGATAGATGATTTACGAAAAAAGATAGAATACAAAAAAGGGCCCCATAAGGACTAGCCTTTCAGTGACCCTTTTTATTTTAGTACACTAAGAGCATAACAAAGTATAAAAAAAAGTCAATGAAGAAATATAATCCAAAAGCAATAGAATCCAAGTGGCAAAAAAAATGGGCAGAGCAGGGTTCTGTGAAAATAGATAAGGACGATACGAGCAAGGAAAAGTATTATGTGCTTGATATGTTTCCTTATCCGTCAAGTAACGGGTTGCACATGGGGCATACGGAAAATTATACTATTACAGACATAATCTACAGGTATAAAAGAATGAAAGGATTTGAAGTCCTGCATCCACAAGGGTTTGATTCGTTTGGACTGCCGGCTGAGAACTATGCAATCAAAACAGGTGTTCATCCGAAGGAAACTACAAAAGAGAATATTGAGAACTATACTAAACAGATGAAAGCACTTGGGCTCGGGTATGATTTTGATGAAAAAATAATCACTTCATCTCCGGAATATTATAAATGGACGCAATGGATATTTATAAAGTTTTTTGAGGCAGGGTTGGCTTACAAGAAAACAGATACAATAAATTGGTGTGAGTCGTGTAAGACTGGGCTTGCAAATGAGCAGGTGGAAGGAGGGAAATGTGAGAGATGTAAGAATGAGGTTGAGCAAAAAGAAGTACCGGGGTGGTTTTTCAAGATTACTGACTTTGCCGATGAACTCATAGAGGGGATAAAGTATCTTGATTGGCCGGAGCATACGAAGAAAAATCAGATAAACTGGATAGGAAAGTCAGAGGGGGCGGAGATAGAGTTTAAAGTAACAGAAGGTGAGTGTTTTGATCATAATTGTGATGGTGGACTTGATTCATATAGAGAGGGGGTGGAAGAAGTTGAGAGATTTAACGTTGTCGTTATTGTTGAACATCCAACTGAAGATAAATTTTTGTGTGTAAAATGGAAAAAGGTTGATTGGCAAGGCTTTGTAACGGGAGGGTTGGATGAAGATACTCCAGAGAATACTGCTGTTGATGAAGTCAGAGAGGAGACTGGTTATCAAAATATGGAGATTGTAAAAGTTTATGACCAGTCTTCGCATGGGAAATTTTATCATGTAGGCAAAAAGGTAAATCGTCTTGCTCATTATAGAATCGTGCATGTAAAATTAAAAGATTTAGAAAAGAAAGAGAGGAGTCAGGAAGAACAAGGTATTGCAGATATTATTTGGATAGGTAAAGATAACGTGAATGATTTTTTAAAAAGAGAAGACATGAGATATCCGTGGAGAGTCGTTACTGGCGGAAATGTTTTAGATAAGAAAATTAAAGTATTTACAACTCGCCCTGATACTTTGTTTGGTGCGACGTATTGTGTGCTTGCACCTGAACACGAGTTATTGAGTGAGACGAAGGAGGATATTTCAAACTGGGATGAGGTGGAGGTGTATATGAACGACACAAAGAAGAAGACAGAAAGAGAAAGACTCGAAGCAAAAGAAAAAACAGGAGTTGAGCTGAAAGGGGTGAAAGCAATAAACCCTGCAAACAATGAGGAGATACCAATCTTTATTGCTGACTATGTTCTTGCCCACTATGGGACCGGAGCGATCATGGCTGTGCCAAATCATGATGAGCGTGATCTTGAATTTGCACAAAAGTTTGGATTGCCAATAAAAAGAGTAATTGAATCTTCAAGTGTAGATAGCGATAGGAATGTTTATACAGGGAGTGGTGAATTGATTAATTCTGGTAAATTTGACGGAATGGATAGCGAAGAGGCGAAAAAAGCGATTACTGAATTTGTGGGAGGAAAGCTTACAAGCAATTATCGTTTGCGTGATTGGTCTATTTCTCGTCAGAGGTACTGGGGTGCGCCGATACCGATAGTGTATGACCCAGAAGGAAATGCGCATGCTGTACCGCAAGAGCATTTGCCGTGGACACTGCCGGAGGATGTGGACTTTGTACCAACAGGTTCTTCTCCACTTGCAAACTCAAAAGAGCTTAAAAAAAGAACGGAAGAAATTTTTGGAAAAGGTTGGACACCAGAAGTAGATACTTTAGATACTTTTGTGGATTCTTCTTGGTATTTTTTACGCTATCCGGATGCGCACAGTGAGCAAGAATTTTGTTCAGCAAAAAGATTGAAACATTGGCTTCCTGTAGATCTCTACATTGGAGGA
The DNA here is from genome assembly GCA_964430255.1 of uncultured Candidatus Saccharibacteria bacterium. GTDB lineage: Bacteria > Patescibacteriota > Minisyncoccia > Phycocordibacterales > UBA1539 > CAYSEK01. Next base: position 26,320 of record CAYSEK010000002.1, on the reverse strand, counting down.
GAAGAGCATACATATATGCACCTACTTTATGCTAGGTTTTTTACCAGAGCGATGAAAAAAATTGGTTTGCTTGATTTTTCTGAGCCATTTCCAAGATTGCGCCATCAAGGGATGGTGTTAGATAAAGACGGGGTAAAGATGAGTAAGTCTAAAGGTAATGTAGTGAATCCTGACGACATGATAAAGCGTTTCGGTGCTGATGCCGTTCGCATGTATATGATGTTTGCCGGCCCTTTAGGTGAAGGCGTAATGTGGAATGAAAATGGGGTTGTTGGTGTGTATAGGTTTTTGGAAAAAGTTTGGAAAATGCAAGAAAGAATCGAAGGTAACACAGAACCAAAGATTGAATCGGAGATACACAAGACAGTCAAAAAAGTGAGCGATGATCTGGAGGAATTAAAATTCAATACTGCTATTGCTGCGATGATGACACTTTTAAACACACTGGGTGCTTCTTCCTTGTCTCGTGAAGGCTACGAGATGATCCTTAAGAGTCTTGCTCCATTTGCTCCACATATGGCAGAGGAGTTGTGGCACGAGCTTGGGAACGAGGAATCAATTCATCTTGCGCAATGGCCAGCGTACGACAAAGAGAAAATAAAAGAAGAGCGAGCAACTATCGTGGTGCAGGTAAATGGCAAGGTGCGCGCGGAGTTTGAAATTGAAGTCGGGGTCAATGAGGAAGAAGTGAAAAACATAGCACTGGAGCAAGAGAACGTAGTGAAATGGACCAAAGATAAAGAGATAAAAAAGATGATCTATATTGAAAATAGGCTTGTAAATATTGTTGTTTGATGCTTTTTGTCAGTATATCAGCACATGGGGTTGACTTAACAACAAGCATGTGATAAAATCTAACTCACGTAACTAAAAACATAATAAAGAAAAAACTTATGGCAGCTATAATATTTAAACCAAAGCATGTAACAAAAAAGCTCCTTTCCGTTCTTCCTGATAGAGGCAGGGATGTTTTAATAAAAAGGTTTGGACTGGGTCCGGATACTGATAAGATGACTCTCGAAGCTATCGGTGGAATTTATAGTATAACAAGAGAGAGAGTTAGACAGCTTGAGAATTTTGCTTTGGATTCTATTAGAAAATCAGACATTTTCAATGATCATAAATCAGCGATAGAAGAGCTTGAGAAGCTCATGTTTTCATTAGGAGGAATTGTAAATGAAGAAGATCTACTAGAGTATATCTCAAAAGACAAAAGCGCACAGAACAACATAGTACTCCTTCTTGTTCTTGGCGCACCTTTTAAAAGAGAAAAAGAAAATTCTGACTTCAGGCATAGGTGGATAGTAGATGAGGATGTTGCAGATAAGGTGCATTCCGCAATAAAAAATCTTTATAAAAATATGTCCAAAGACGATCTTATATCAGAAAGTGATATGGTGTCTTCATTTTTAGAACATCTAAAAGATATTTCTGAACAATATAAAAATGAAGAAATAATAAAAAGATGGCTCTCTCTTTCGAAAACAATAGGTAAAAATCCTCTTGGTGAATGGGGTATTGCTACTTCACCAAACGTAAACGCAAGAGGTATGAGGGACTACGCTTTTCTTGTGATAAGAAAACACGGATCGCCAATGCATTTTACTGAAGTAGCAAAAGCTATTTCAGATATATTCAATAAAAAAGCACATGTTGCAACATGTCATAATGAACTTATAAAAGATCCACGGTTCGTACTCGTTGGTAGGGGTTTGTACGCTTTGTCAGATTGGGGGTATGAAGGTGGCGTGGTTAAGGATGTAATAAGAAAACTTTTAGAAAAACATGGCGCAATGACGAAAGAAGAGATTATTGATAAGGTTTTAAAGGAAAGATACGTAAAGGACAACACTATCATGGTTAATTTGCAGGATAGTCGTATTTTCTCTAAGGATAATAAAGGAAGATATTGCACACGTTAGATATCAGTAGAAATATTTATATTACAAAAAATATCTTGTATTTTCTGCAAGGTATTTTTTTTGTAATATCGGTGATTCTAAGGTTCTATTTTCTGGCATATATTATATTTACAAGAGAGAGTTTTGTAATTGTGGGTGTATGATATAATATAAATCATATTATACGGTAGATTAGTATTTAAAATAACAAATGATGACATTCAGTTTTACAGAATTATTAGTTAGAACATTTGAAATAATAAAACCAATATTAGATAATATTGAATATTGGCTACCTTTTGTTTTAGGGTGGTTGTTTTTGAATATATGGCTTCGGTATGTTCGTGCTAAATGGATCTCAAACATAGAATGGACAATACTTGAAATAAAATTACCGCAAGAGTTATTCAAGACACCTCTTGCCATGGAAGTTGTCTTAAATGCTCTCTATCAATCTGGTATGGGAGTATGGAATGAATGGTATTTCAAAGGGAGGGTAAAGAACTGGTTTTCTCTTGAATTGGTTTCAATAGAGGGAGAGGTGCATTTTTTTATACGTACAAACAAGGTGTTCAAAAACACCATAGAGGCTCAAATTTACTCTCAGTACCCTACGGCAGAAGTGTATGAAGTTCCGGACTATACAAGGCGCGTGGATTTTAAAGGAAAAGAAGGGGAATGGTCGTTGTGGGGTATGGAGTATGTATTTACTAAAGAGGATGCGTATCCCATCAAAACTTATGTAGATTTTGGATTGGATAAAGAGGGTACAAAAGAAGAGTATAAGACAGATCCGATAACGTCAACCTTGGAGTTCCTTGGGTCTATTGGCAAAGATGAACAGGTGTGGATACAGATATTAGTACAATCAACAGGCAAGAGATTTAAAAAGCCCGGAAAATGGTTCGGGAAAAGAGATTGGAAAGATGAAGGAGAGGACCTTATTGAAGATATAATCAAGAAAGCACGGAATAGAAGAGGTGGTAGTAGCGAGAATGCACCCGTAATACTTACAAAAATAGAAGAGAATATAATAACAGCAGTTCAGCGTAATATATCAAAATTGGGTTTTGATTGTGGAATACGTGGAATATATTTATCAAAAGGAGAAGCATTTAACGTTTCAAACATACATTCTCTTTTAGGGGCATTTCGTCAGTATAATTCAAATGAATTAAATGGCTTTAAGCCTAACAATACGACATCTTTTGATTTTCCATGGCAGGATTTCAAAGATATACGAGTTACAAAATTAAAAAAGAGTATGTTTGATGCATACAAAAAGCGATCCTACTTTTATCTTCCATATAAACAAAAACCTTTTGTTTTAAATACAGAAGAACTTGCTACAATTTATCACTTCCCAGGTGGAGTTGCGGAGACTCCAACATTTGGGAGGATTACTTCAAAAAAATCAGAACCACCTGTCAATTTACCAATATAAAATATGCGTTTTGATATTCACGAAAAAATTAAAACATACCCTGGTATGATATGTCTCCCAACAGATGGTTTTTCTAGTATGAGCATAAGATCTAAAATCGCTTCAGCTGTAGTGATCATTTTTATTATGCTTCTTGTCCTTTATCTTACTTTGTTTAGCGCACCGAGTAATTTCCCATCAGGGAGACTTGTAGAAATAGAGAAAGGTATGGTGCTCTCAGATATTTCTAAACACTTAAAAAACTCATCCGTTATAAAGTCTGAGTTGCTATTTGAATCATTCGTAACAATATTTAAAGGAGACGCTGGCGTAATGTCTGGAGAGTACTTTTTTGTAGAGCCTTTGTCTTCTTGGGGTGTCGCAAAAAAAGTAACAAGAGGAGATTATGGACTTACTCCAGTGAGGATAACAATACCAGAGGGTTCCACTATTTATGATATTGCACACTTGTTTGAGGATAAATTTTCGGACTTTGACAGTGTTGAATTTTTAAAGATTGTTGCAAGTAAAGAGGGATATCTCTTTCCTGATACTTATTTATTTTTACCTAATGTAAGAGCAGAGCAGGTTGCCAGAGAGCTTGAAGAAAACTTTGAACTCAAAATAGATGAAATCAAAGAAGAAATTATAATGTTCGGGAAATCCCTAAATGATGTTGTTGTTATGGCCTCTATTTTAGAAAAAGAGGCGCGTACAACACAGACACGGAGAATGATATCTGGAATATTATGGAAAAGAATAGATATAGACATGCCCCTTCAGGTTGATGCAGTGTTCCCCTATATCAATGGAAAGAATACGTATACCCTCACATTAAAAGATCTTAAAATTGATTCTCCGTATAATACATATAAATACAAAGGATTGCCAATAGGACCTATTTCAAATCCCGGGATTGATTCAATGCTGGCGGCTGTAAATCCTGAAGGGTCAGAGAATTTATATTATTTATCTGATAGGGCTGGTAATATGTATTATGCAGAAGATTTTGACGCTCATAGAAAAAATAAGAGATTATATTTGAATTAACTTATAAAAATATTCATGTGGTACAAAAATAAAATTTACAAGCAAGGGTTCACGTTAGGAGAGCTTTTGGTTGCTATCGCAGTTATTTCTGTGTTATCTACTATTGTATTAGTATCTTCCGGTGGTTCACGAGAGAGAGCTTTGAATTCTAAGCGCTTGAGTCTTGTAGAGCAGTATATTACAGCATTTGAAATGTATCGTCAGGATAATGGAAGTTATCCCAATGCATCTACTACTTATTGCCTCGGAGATGAGCCGGATGATGTTTGTGGTGAAGATAACAGTACCTCAGAAGATAGTGTCTTTAATGATTCGATAAGATCTTATATTTCTGGGCTTCCTCCTCTTCCTGATCTTACTCTTATAAATCCAACAGGTTCACCTGCTCCAACTTACTGGAATGGAGCTGAGTATAGTTGTATTGTAAATCCTGGATGTAAACAGTATAAAATACAATGGTACACGCAAGGGCCAAGTTCTCAGTCGTGCGGTGTTGGTGTAGATGATGGTTCAAGTGTAAGCGATGATACAAGTTGTTTGTATAAAAGCATGATGTTTAATTAGAAAATATACGGATGGACATAAAAACAATAAAAAAAGTTCACTGTGTGGGTATTGGAGGTATCGGCGTTTCTGCGTTGGCACGATACTTTCATATGCGTGGAGTAGTGGTAAGTGGTTCTAATATTGTCGATGAGAACCTAGATAGTCTACGTAATTTGGGAATAAATATTTTTATTGGACACAAAAAAGAGAATCTTACTGATGGGCTAGACCTAATTATTTATTCTTCAGCTATCATAGATGACAACCAAGAACTCACAGAAGCTCGCAAAAGAGGGATAAAAACGATAGATTATGCGGAAGCTCTTGGTTTGGTAATTGGTGATTATTACGGCATTGCTATTTCCGGAACCAACGGAAAAACAACAACAACTGCGCTCTTGGGAACGACTCTTTCTAAAACAAAAATTGATCCGACAATAATCTTGGGAGGAAATGTGGTTGATTGGGGAGGGAATTTTCATGCTGGCAAAGGAGATGTTTTTTTAGTGGAGGGATGTGAGTATAAAAAAAATATGCTTAAATTGAAACCTCGTGCCATTGTTCTTACAAATATTGAAGAAGATCATCTTGATTTTTATAAAGATCTTGAGGAGATAAAACATACATTTAGTGAGTATGTGTGTGGTTTGGACAAAAAAGGTGTTTTGGTTTTTAATGCAGATGATAAAAATGTAGTTGAATCAAGCCTTAATTCATTGGCTTTAAAAATAAGCTATGGACTTACTGCGGAATCCGACTTATATGCAGATAATATTGTTTTAAAAGATGGCATACAGAAATTTGACATGGTGTGGAAAAAAGAAAATATTGGAAGATTTGAAACTAGACTTCCCGGAATTTTTAATATTTATAATATTCTTGCCTCTTCTGCTATGGCTCTTCACCTTGGTATAGATAAAGAGGTAATTCATGATGCTATTGCTGTGTTTGGTGGAGTTGACAGGAGATTTGAAACATTTAAGAGTGTGGATGGAAAGATTATCATCTCTGATTATGCGCACCACCCAACTTCCGTGAAAGAAATAATACAAGCAACAAAAAAGATGTACGTTGGTAAAAAAGTACTTGCGGTATTTCAGCCACATCAGAAAGATAGAACGGTTAAGCTTTTTGATGAGTTTGTTCGTGCTTTTGACGAAGCGGATGAAGTGATACTTTCGGAGGTGTATGATGTTGCAGGAAGAGAATCTGCACAGAAAATAAGTTCAAATGATATGGCTGAAGCAATAAAAAAACGAAACTCCAGTCTTGTTGTTTCGTTTGCAAAAAATATTACAGAAACAAAAAGATTGGTGCAAGAAAAAAAACATGATTTTGACGTTGTGCTTGTAATGGGCGCAGGTGATATCTATAAAGTTGTAAACAGTTTAATTCAAACATGAATTTTAAAAAAAAGAAAATATTTGTAGGGCTTTCGGGGGGTGTAGATTCTTCCGTAACGGCGGCTCTTTTGCAAAAGCGTGGGTTTGACGTGACTGGTGTATTTATTAAAGTATGGCAACCAGATTTTTTACCCTGTACATGGAGAGAGGACAGACTAGACGCAATGCGTGTTGCTGCACACCTAGATATACCTTTTATTACAATGGATCTTGAAAAAGAATACAAAAAAGAGATTGTGGATTATATGGTACGTGAATATAAAGCTGGGAAAACACCTAATCCAGATGTGATGTGCAATAAGTATATTAAATTTGGTGCTTTTTTGGAGAAGGCATTGGGAATGGGGGCAGATCGTGTTGCTACTGGTCATTACGCTCGCCTTGAGCAGAAAGACAGTACAACAAAATTACTTATAGGAGTTGATTGCAATAAAGACCAAAGTTATTTTCTCTGGATGTTGAAGCAAAAACAGTTACAAAAATCATTGTTTCCGATTGGGGAATATGAGAAATCAAAAGTAAGAGATATGGCACGTAAGTTTGGACTTTCAACCGCAGAAAAGAAAGACAGCCAAGGGTTGTGTTTCGTTGGTAAGTTGGATATGAAAGAATTTTTGAAAGAATTTATTCCTGAGAAAAGAGGTAACGTGCTCAACGAAGAGGGTAAAGTTGTTGGTTGGCATGATGGTGTATATTTTTATACGCTTGGGCAGAGGCATGGTTTTACTGTCACTGAAAAAGGAACACATGATTCTCCATATTTTGTGTCAGGTAAAAATATTGACGCAAACACCATAACGGTCTCGTTCAAAAAAGAGAGTGGAGAACTTGCGCAAAGTAGAATTGAAGTTGAGCTGGACAACGTAAACTGGATCTCGGGAGAATTCCCTGATACCAATAAAACATACACAGCACGTGTGCGTTATCGTCAGGAACTTCAGTCGTGTAGAATTGCCTCAGGTGACGGTGGTGAGACTAAGATTATGTTTGAAATTCCACAGATCGCAAACCCCGGGCAGTCTCTAGTTGTTTACAATAAAGATGAATGTCTAGGTGGAGGTGTAATTTTGAAGTAGATAATTGATACGCCGATAATGACAATTTGGTTTTAATCTGTTAAGCTTTTGAGATGTATGAGAACAGCAGACATTCTCCTGAAGCACAACAGAGATTGAAAGATGCTCCAAAAATAGAGATATCCCCAGCGACACCTGAAGATGTTTTGGGTATACGTGAATTAGAATATGAGACATGGAAGGCGACGTATCCAAGTGATGAATCGGGGATTACTCAAGATGACGTTGATTGGTATTTTGATATATTTAAAAAATCATTTTCTGCTAAAAATATCGAAAAAACAGCGTTAGAAATAAAAGAGCTTCCAGACGAACAGTGTGTTGTAGTGGTTAAAAATGAAACTGGAAAGATTATCGGCTTTGCCTGGTTAGAGAAAAAAGATGACAACAATGAACTTGGCGCTATTTATGTCCATCCAGAATATCAAGGGATGAATCTGGGTAGAGAAATATGGGATAAAGCAGAGTCCTTTTTTGACACACACAATAATACTTTGTTAACAGTTGAAGAAAATAACTTACGAGCAATTAAATTTTACGAAAAATTAGGTTTTAGAGATACAGGGAAACGAGTTACGAGTCTCGTTTTTCCAAGTGGTGCAAAATTTAATGAGATTGAGATGGTTAACAAAGTTGGTTCAGTTGAGTAGTTATTCATAAGGCAAATAAGGCGAGGGTCATTGGTATTCTTAGTTTAAGGATGGATTGAGCAAGGTATATAAATATGAGATAATGAAATAACCATTTAAAAATTTAAGGCATCGGTTATTATAGATATGACAAAAGAAATTCAGATAATAAAAGCATCAGGGGAAAAGCAGGCATTCTCCGAAGAAAAATTGCGTGATTCACTTGAGCGTTCAGGTGCATCAAAAGAGACAATGGATAATGTTGTGTACAAGATCAGAAAAGACCTAAGAGATGGAATGACAACAAAAAATATATACAATCGAGCTTTTTCACTTATTAAAAAAGATAAAATAGTGGCAATTCGTTATAGCTTGAGACAGGCAATAATGGATTTGGGTCCAACGGGATTCCCTTTTGAAAAATTCCTTGGTGAGGTTTTAAAAACACAGGGGTTTGATGTTAAGGTAGGGATTGTCCTTTATGGATTTTGTGTTACTCATGAGGTTGATGTTTTGGCGAGTAGAGGTGATAAGCATATTTTTATCGAAGCAAAATTCCATAATAAACCCGGAATAAAGACAGACCTAAAAGTATCACTTTATGTAAAGGCTCGAGTTGATGACTTAAAAGCTATACACAAAAGGAAAGAAGTATCGTCTGTGCCGATAATTCACGAAGGGTGGCTTATAACAAACACAAAATTAACTTCAAAAGCCCGTCAGTATGGACGTTGTTCAGGGCTTAAGGTGATAGGTTGGAATTATCCTAAAGAGGGTAATTTGCAGGACATGATACTAGAGTCAAAAGTTCATCCAATATCATGCCTAACGACATTAAACAAAAAAAGAAAAAAGATAATATTTGAAAGAGGTATTGTATTGTGCAGGGATCTCGTGAATAGAAAAGACGTACTTAGAGAGCTTGGTATGAGTGAGGAGAATATTGATGGCGTTATTGGCGAGATAGGATTGCTTTGTGGAGGAGGAGTTTCTGAAAGAATAAAGAAAGATAATAAATAATAGATTATTCTTTTATTTATCGAACTAAACTTTTGTTATTTAATTCTTATTTGGTAGTATTAAAGACATATGGAATTATTACTTACTTATGGAGATACCATAGAAATATTTTCTAGAATTACAGTAGCTGTATTTCTTGGTATGCTTTTGGGTACTGAGAGAATAATGGCGCAAAAAACTGCTGGTATGAGAACATATGCTCTTGTATCAATGGGATCAGCTCTTTTTGTTGTAATCTCTATGATTGTGACGGAGATGTATATTAACAGAACCACGCTTGATCCTTTGCGAGTTATGTCTCAAATAATTGTTGGTATAGGTTTTATTGGTGCTGGATTAATCATATTTAGAGATTCAAAAGTAAGTGGGCTTACTACAGCAGCCGGCCTTTGGGTTGCTGCTGGGATTGGTATTGCTTGTGGTTACGGTCTTTATGCGATTGCAATACTGGTGACAATATTAACCTTGTTTATATTCACAGCACTGTGGTATCTTGAGAAAAAAATAAAAGAAGCGTCTGTCGGATATTCAATTAAACATGAAGGCGTAGATGACGATGATGATTACTAAAGATACAAAAAAATACTTCTTTATTTTTGCTGGATTGTCTGTGGTATCAATTATTTCTTTTTATATCTATTCCTACGAAACGAAGAATAAAACAGTACAAGTTTTTACCGATGAGAAATTAAGAATATGCCCGGATGAATGGATTGATAATCAAATGCCGATGATTGTTAATAACGATAGTCTACCAAAGCAATATTTTATATTGGATGGAAAGAGAATGGAGATGTCTGAATTTGATACTCTCTGGGTGTTTAATAATTGTCCGCTGAAAGCTCAAATGGTTTTTTAGTGAATTTTGATAGGTGTTAAAAATTCTTGACGTATTTTTTTAAAAGAGGATAATACTATTTGGGTGCTTTTTTTGTGATAAAAAAAACGAAGAAGGAGAATGTGATGACAGGCGATATTCTTTCTCATGAAGAACTTTCGATATGGAACGATAAACAAAGGGAGGAAATACTAGGGGAAGATAACAGAAAGTTCTTTTTTAATGCACACGGGCGTGAGCCGAGAGATGAGAATGAATTAGCTTTCCATTACATAAAGAATGGTGGCGCATTTGGTTTTGATGAACGTAATAAAAAAAGATGATTTTGGAGCAGGTTATACAGCCTGCTTCTTTTTATAATTACCGTTAGGTTTTCCACATCTATTTAAAATATATTCATGATATTATTAAAAAATAATATGACTAAACAATTCTTGAATTTATATCTCTTGTTTATGCTTGCAGTTTTCCCTGTTGCTGTTTCAGCAGAACATTTAAACGGCAAAACATACGATAATCTTACGGAAGAAGATATTGTAAATCTTGTAAAACCGGCGGTTGTTCGTCTAGGACAACACGTCACAGGCAAGATAATATTGGCTGATGCTGATATTGATTTACTTACATTAGAGCTAAAACCCATCACAGGTAGTACTGTTGAAATAGAATTAGATGAATATTACACCGGTAGTGGTTTTTTTGTTAATTCTAATGGATATATCGCAACAAATGCACATGTTGTCTCTACTGAAAGCATTAAAAGTAAAACGTTAAAGGATATAATAGCAGCCGGTTTTATGTTAAGTATGCTTCAGTCCTCAGAAGAGGATGTCAAAAAAATACAAAAATATGATGACAGTGAAATAAAGGATTTTGCAGATGAGGCTTATGATTATCTAGTAAAGAATAGTGTTTTTGATTTGAAATATAAAACCACTATGGTGGACCCAAGATCAAAAGATAAAGATATAAAAAAAGCTATTGATAATGGAGTGCCTGTAGATGTTATATATTCAAATGATAATTTCTTTCGTGACAGGAAGGATTCAGATGATATAGCCATTGTAAAAATTAAAGACAAGTTTTTGCCAGCTTTGTCAGTCTCATCATCCAATAAACTTACCGTAGGTACGAAGATATATGTAGTTGGTTTTCCAGGGAATGCTCAGGCGCAGTCCAATGATTTCTTGGAATCAACTTTTACCACAGGTTCAATAGGTAGTAAGAAAAAAATTGGAGATGGGTTGGTGTGGCAAGTGGATGCAAAAATATCAGGCGGGTCAAGTGGAGGGCCGATGGTGAATAAAGATGGTGAGGTTGTGGGTATTGTCAGTTTTCAGACAGCAAACTCGGATGAGGGTGACAATTTTGCATTTGTGATTCCATCATTGGTAATAGATGAAGCACTCAATAAGGTTGGAATTGAGAACGAGGAGGGTAACTATAGCGTGCTACTCAGGGAGGCACTCGCGCTAAAAGCTCAACGCCACTGCAAAGATTCAATAGTAAAATTTGAATCTGCAAAACACACACTCTCTTTTGTTGATGCTGGTAAGTATCTTGATGCATACATAGAAGAATGTGAAGAGCTTATTAAAAGTGGGCAATCAATTGATACAAAATGGGATGAATTCTTAGAAAGTATTAAAGGAATAGATCTTGTTGTATGGATAATAATTGCAGGAGGAGTAGTTACTACTCTTGGTTTTATTGCAGTAATTGTATTTTTAAAAAAACGTCTAAAGACAGAAGAAAAGGAGTTGGAAGAACTTGAGGATATTGTTGTTAGGGATCATTACAAAGAGGAGTTTGGTGGAAATGCTGTAGTTAATGATTCACAACGCATATCATCTATTGAGTCTGAGTTAATTAAATATATTAAAGATGCAAAAGCTTCAAGCATAAGTGACGATGCAATAAAAGAAGAATTAAAAGATGCAGGTTGGGATGATAATGAAATTAAAAAAGCATTTGATCTGGCAAAATAGCACTATCTGACCCAAGGTGCAGTAGGTAAAATCATGTAATTAGATCATTTTTTGTAATTCAGGATAAATTAGTTTTTATGTTATGATAGCAATATGGACGACAGAAAAGAAAAAATTTGCAGCGCAAATTTATATCAAATACCCAAAGACGAGTATGGGGAGTTATACAAGGAGCATCTCCTAGAGCAGTATAAACTTTGTATTCAAAGTCTTGATTATACAAGCAAACTGAAGCATACAGTCAATAAGTATTTTCTTACAATAAATATGCTTCTTATTACTGCAGCTGGTCTTTCTTTGAGTAAAGAAAATTTTTTTGATCCAAGTGTATGGCATAGCGTAGTGCCTGTAGTCGGAATTCTTATTTGTATTATTTGGTGGGCATCTACTCGTGGGTATAAGCTTGTAAATCTTGCGAAATTTGAGATGCTTCATTGTATAGAGCAGAATCTTCCACTAGCGATATATAAGACGGAATGGGAGGTGTTAAAGAATTGTAAATATAGCCCATACAGAACACTTACCGCTGTTGAGCCGATAGTTCCGTGGGTATTTGGAATTTTTTATATACTTATTTTCTTTTTTGTAAAATAACGTAGAGTATCTTTCTATATGCAGTCAGAAGAAATACGCAATAATTTTTTAAAGTTTTTTGAAGCAAGAGGGCATGCAATCATTCCTTCCTCTTCTTTAGTCCCGGAAAATGACCCTTCGGTGCTTTTTATTACTGCTGGTATGCAACCACTAGTTCCGTATTTATTAGGAGAAAAACACCCCGCCGGGACAAAGCTTGCAGACGCTCAAAAGTGCGTAAGAACAACCGACATTGAAGAAGTGGGGGACAATACACATTTAACTTTTTTCGAAATGCTTGGTAATTGGTCACTCGGTGATTATTTTAAAGAAGAAGCAATTAATTGGTCTTATGAATTTTTAACTGATGAAAAAGACGGTCTGGGGCTTAACTCGGACAGGCTTTATGTAACTGTTTTTGAAGGAAATGAAGATGCCCCAAAAGACGAAGAGTCATTTAGAGTCTGGAAAGAGATCTTTGAAAAAGCAGGGCTTGACCCTGAGAAAAGAATTTTCTTTATGTCAGCCGAAAGTAATTGGTGGAGTCCAGGGGATAATGGACCTTGCGGTCCGGATTCGGAGATGTTTTATGATGTTACAGGAGAATTGACTGAAGGAATGACAAAAGAAGAGTTTGCCAAAGCTGATGACGAGCAAAGGGTGGTAGAAGTTTGGAATAATGTATTTATGGAATATGAAAAGAAAGAAGGGAAAGTAATTGGAAAACTTACGCAAAAAAATGTAGATACAGGAGCGGGGCTTGAACGATTGACTGTGATGATGCAAGGAGTTGATAGTGTTTATGAGACCGATTTGTTTATTCCTTTGATGAGTAAAATAAAAGAGCTTACTCCAAAATATGAACTTAGTAATCTAGAAACAGAGCCAAGAGGACAAGAAAATATTTTAAAATCAACAAGAATAATTGCTGACCATGTTAGATCAATGGTATTTATGGTATCTGATGGTGTCACCCCTTCTAATACAGGTAGGGATTATATTTTAAGAAGAATAATTCGACGAGCTGTGCGGCACATGAATGTATTAGGGTTTAAAGATGGAGGTTTTATTGATTTAGTCGATATTGTGATTGAGCAGTATGGAAATATTTATAAAAATGTGAAAAAAAATGCAGAACAGATAAGAAACGAAATTGACAAAGAGGAAGAAAGGTTCAAGAGGACTTTGAAAACAGGATTGAAACAATTTGAAAAAGTAACTTTTTCAACATACAATCAAGAGGGATTAACATATAGTGATTTTGATAAAGACTTGAATATAAAGATGATTTCTGGGAAAGATGCTTTTGTTTTGTTTTCGAGTTACGGTTTCCCTGTTGAAATGACTCGAGAAATTGCAAAAGAAAAAGGGCTGGTTGTTGATATGGTTGGTTTTAACGAAGAAATGAAAAAACATCAAGAACTTTCACAAACCGCTTCTGCAGGAACATTTAAGGGTGGCTTGGGTGGACATGATGAAAATTCTACAAGGTTGCATACAGCTACACATCTTCTAAACCAAACCTTGCGAGAAGTATTGGGCGACCATGTTGAACAAAAGGGAAGTAATATAAATCCTGAAAGACTAAGATTTGATTTTTCTCATCCGGAAAAAATGACAGATGAAGAAAAGCAAAAGGTTGAGGATCTGGTAAATGAAAAAATAAAAGAAAACCTACCTGTTAAAATGGAAGAAATGACAGTTGAGGAGGCAAAAGACAGCGGAGCGATAGGAGTATTTGGAGATAAGTACGGAGAAAAAGTAAAAGTTTACTCAATTGGAGATTTTAGCAAAGAGATCTGTGGTGGTCCTCATGTTGAGAATACTTCACAGCTCGGACATTTTAGGATCAAGAAAGAAAGTGCAAGCTCAGCAGGCGTGCGCAGAATAAAGGCAGTTTTGGAGTAATATAGTGGAAATAAAATGGTATAATATTGGTTAAAGAAATGTTATGTTGTCTCTAAGTACAAAAAAAGAAAAACCTGTAATTATTTTAGATATTGGAAGCTCTAGTATCGGTGGTGCTATTGTTTTAATTGTAAAAGATAACCCCCCTGTAGTTTTATATAGCATTCGTAAACAGATCGAAATAAAGAATGATATCAATTTTTCAAGGTTTCTTTCTTTAATGGCGGGAACTCTTGAGTCTGTGTTAGTAGAATTAGCAGAAACTTCAAAGTCATCTCCAAAAAAAATATTCTGTATCTTGTCTTCCCCTTGGTATACAGCTAGGACACATTTCATGAAAATAGAAAAAAAGACTCCTTTCATCATTACGCACAAAATGATAGATGATTTAATAGACAAAAAAGTGTCTATTATAAATGATGATGTTATAAATAAAAAGAACAAAATAATTGGTGGAGTTCCTCGTATAATAGATGTACAAAATATTCAAACAAAATTAAATGGATATGAAACAAGTAATCCGTATGATAAAAAAGTTAAACTTGCTGAAATAACTCTTTTTGTCAGTATTGGTTCTGAGCAAACGATTAAATTAATAGAAGATAAAGCATCAAGAGTCTTCCGCTGTGATGTGAAATTTAGTTCATTCTCACTCGTTTCTTTTGTCGCTATTAGAGATATTTTTAGTGAAAATAATTTTTTGTTTCTTGATATAACAGGTGAAGTGACAGATGTGTCAATGACAAAAAATGGAGTACTTGTAAAGAATGTAGCATTCCCTCTCGGCAAGAATTTTTTAATAAGGAGAATAGCAAGTAAATTTAATACGGGAGTAGAAGAGGCTGAGTCTTTGTTTTCTATGTTCAACTCTGGGAATAGTGATGTTGCTACGAGAGATAGATTAAATAAAGTGCTCGAGGAAGCGAAGAAAGAATGGATATTGTCATTCACTGAAGTACTACAGGCCTTTTCAGGAGATTCATACATTCCTAACTCTGTTTTCATTACAGCGGACAATGATGTTCAGGAATGGTATATGAATGCCATAAATGAAGAGGAGTTTGGTCAATTTACTCTTACTAATGATAAGTTTGAAATAAAAATATTAAATGAAAAATTAATGAGTAAGTTTTGTTCATTAAAAAATGGCAATAATCTAAAAGATCCATTTATAATTCTTGAAACGATTTTTGCAGGAAGGGTGATGTAGGTTTTATGTAATATTCATATCTTATTCACATTCTAGATGAAATATAGATATGGTATAATATGACAATGCCAAAAAAAATACTACAAGACATAATAACATCTACGCGTCCGCGACAACGTCCCAGTATTCGTAATCGAAAAAATACAGCGGTGAGGAGCGTTTCTCTTGAAAGCACACAAAACATACCATCGGAATATACGAAAGAAAACAAGTCTCCAAAGTTTATAATGTGGTTACTTGCCCTCACTTCTGGTATTTTTTTATTATTCGTTTTACTCTCAGTCTTTTCAGGAACGATCATTGAGCTTATCCCGATACAAAAACAAGTTTCTTTAGAGGATGGGCTATTAAAAGCAAAAAAAGATGCTTTGGGCGAGGAGCTGTCATTTAAAATGATAATTTTGGAAAATTCTGATTCGTCGGAGGTACAAGCTACAGAAGAGAAAGAACTGCAAAGAAAAGCATCCGGTAGTATTATTATTTACAATGCGTACAGTTCAAAAAGCCAGAAATTGATAACAAGAACAAGATTTGAGACTCCTGATGGAAAAATTTATAGAATAAACAAATCAGTGGTAGTTCCAGGTACAACTGTACAAAATGGGGAGATAGTTCCAGGGAGCATCGAGACGGTTGTATTTGCTGATATCCCAGGAGAAGAATACAACGCAGGACTGACTGACTTTACTATTCCAGGGTTTAAAGGTGACCCAAGATTTAGTAAATTTTATGCTAGGTCAAAAACGTCAATAGAAGGAGGATTTTCTGGTATTATCAAAACCGCTTCATCTGAAGATCTGGATAATGCACTAAACAGTATTGAGAATTCTCTGAAAGAGATATTGTTGAGTCAGGCACGTTTACAGGTTCCGGATGATTTTATTTTATATGACAACGCAGTATTTTTTGAATTTAATAACACAACAAAACAAAAAGAAACAACCAAAGGTCCTATTCTAGTTACAGAAACAGGCAAACTGCATGGTGTAATTTTTAATAGGGCTGAATTAAGTAAACATGTCGCTATGAATTTTATAGGTTCTTATGGCGGAGAAGATGTCATTGTGCGTAATTTAGATGAATTGGGATTTAGCATTATTGAACAAGAAAAAATTAACATAGAAAATACTAATGAATTAGAGTTTAAATTTATTGGTACTGCAGACATTGTGTGGGGTATTAATAAAAATTTACTCGTAGATAGTATCGCTGGAAAAAACAAGAATGGTTTTAATGAAATCATTGCAACATACCCAAGTGTTGACAAAGCAAAGGCTACAATCCGTCCATTTTGGAAGAAGGTGTTTCCTGAGGATAGCGAAAATATAACAGTAAGAATTATCAGCCCAGGCGATTCTTTGGATTAAAATTATTAGAGAACTAGAATTTGTTGATTGTGCGGACATACCCTGTGGTCTCTACTGCAGGTCCGCTAAGGAAAGTTTGAAAACCTTGGTTTTCAATATATTATGTATTTATGATATAAAAAGGACACCACTTTGCATATAATATTTACTACCACGTAGTGTTCCCCGTAAAATATCGAAAAACACTGTTACGAAATAAAACAACAGAATACTTGAAGGAAATTTCCAATGAACTGCAAGAAAGATATGATTTTGAAATAGAGCAGATGGGTACCGGACGGAGACCACATACATTTGTTGTGCTCATTTGCTCAAAAATACTCAGGTGGTCAGTTCGTAAGATTATACAAAAGCATTACTGCAAAGAAAATAATAAACTACCCCGATGCAAGTATTTCCCTCACCACGCTCCGCAAGAACTTTAGGGTGGAGGATTATGGTCTGATGGGTGCTACTTAGCAACAGTGAGTGAGAGAGGAAACTAGAGAGTTGTAGAAAAGTATGTAAAAAAACCTCGGACAAAATGGAAGCACTCAATCTACGCAGCTAGCAATGTTTTAACCACAAATCGTATATACGGGTCATTCTCGGTGGTCTCTGCTGCAGGGTTGTTGATTTATTATTAATAATTTGTTAGTATATTCTCACCGATGATAAGTAATACACAGGAGGACGATACGGTTGCAAGTGGCACCGTCATAGAAGCTTTACCTAATACAATGTTCAAGGTGGAACTTGATGGTGGGGTAGAGCAAATAGCTTATTTATCCGGCAAGATGCGCATACATAGAATAAAGGTATTAGTTGGAGATAAGGTTGCAGTAAAGCTTGATCCGTATGGAGGGAAAGGTAGGGTTGTCAAAAGGTTGTAAATAGTATATAATCCCCCTTGTTGTTAGCGATGTAAAGTGAGAGGGGTTAATATTTAATTGTGCTGTTTAAAGGCACGTTTTTATTTTGTATTTATGAAAGTTAGAGCTTCAGTAAAGAAAATATGCGCAAAATGTAAGATGGTCCGTAGAAAAGGACGTATTTTTGTTATATGCGAGAATCCAAGACATAAACAGCGTCAAGGGTAATAATTTTAACTTAATTTATTTTAATATGAGAATTTTAGGAATAACAATACCGGATAATAAAAGATTAGAGATTGGACTAACAACCATTTTTGGTATTGGTCGTCCTATGGCAAAAGAAATATTGGATAATGCAGGTGTTGAGTACGGCAAAAAACCAAAAGAAATATCCACAGAAGAGGAAAGTAAAATAAGGAAATTCATAGAAGACCTCAAGGTTGAAGGTGACCTTAAACGTGAGGTCGCAGGTAATATAAAGAGACTGAAGGATATATTATGTTACAGAGGGACAAGGCACATTAAAAGACTTCCCCTAAGAGGACAAAGAACAAAAACAAATTCCAGGACGACAAGAGGAAATGTAAGAAGGACAATGGGATCAGGTAGGACTAAAGTTGATAAAAAATAGATAGTTTATTTAAAAAAATAGCATGGGCAAAAAACGAATTGTAAAAAAAGCAGGAGGTGGGGTTGATAAAGGAAAAGTATCCAGGTCGCTTTCTCGTGTGCCAAGAAAAAATGTTGGCTCCGGTGTTTTGTATGTACAGTCTACATACAACAACACAAAGCTGCTTTTAGCAGATAAAAAAGGTGACGCTTTGGCATGGTCTTCAAGTGGGTCTCTGGGATTTAAAGGAGCAAAAAAGGGAACACCTTTTGCCGCGGCTAAAGTAGGGGAGATAATTGGAGAAAAAGCTGAAATGATGGGGATTAGTGAGGTAGATGTTATTGTTATAGGCATTGGTCCAGGAAGAGAGTCTTCAATAAGAGCTTTCTCTTCAAAGGGCATCTCCCTTTCTTCTATAAAAGACAAGACACCAGTTCCACACAACGGACCAAAACAAAAGAAACCAAGAAGGGTGTAAATTAATTTTGTAGTTTTTAAATATTGTTACTGTAATAAAAATATGAATTATAAAAAATGTAAATTATGTAGAAGGGCTAATAAGAAACTTTTCTTGAAAGGAGAAAGGTGTTTTTCTCCTAAGTGTGCATTTGAAAAAAAACCATATGCCCCAGGTATGCCTGACTCCGCAAGAAAGCATAGAAAAACATTTTCAGAATATGGTCTTCAGTTGAGAGAAAAACAGAAGATAAAAAATATATACGGTGTTAATGAGAAGCAGTTTTCAAACTACGTAAAAGAGGCGACATCAAGGCATGGTGTAAATCCTGCTGATAGGTTATATGAAAATCTCGAATCAAGATTAGATAGTATCGTATTTAGAGTAGGATTTGCTCCTGTAAGATCAATGGCACGACAAATGGTTTCACATGGACACATCACTATAAATGGCAGAAAGGTTGATATCCCATCTTACAAAATAAAAGAAGGAGACGTTTTGGGTGTAAGAGAGGGAAGTAAAGGAAAAGTATTATTTAATGACATATTACCTAGATTGGAAAAACAAAATGCGCCAGCTTGGATAAAGGTTGATTTCAAGAAAGCGGAGGGGGTTATACAAGGAAGCCCGAAACTCGACAAAGAAGATGTAGTTTTCAATATAACTTCTGTGTTGGAATTCTATAGTAGGTAATTGATGTAGTATTTGCCAAATCTGAAAAAATAATGTATATTTTAAAAGTTATTTTAATATCTAAATAGTAAAATTATGCCTGATTACAATATTATTTTACCATCAAAGCCAAAAGTTATCTCTGAAGATAAATTTACTGGTGTCTACGAGATAGATGGGCTTTACCCTGGGTATGGACACACTCTAGGTAATTCCTTAAGAAGAATAATCCTTTCTTCTTTACCTGGTGCTGCGATCACATCCGTAAAGATTGATGGCGTTTCTCACGAATTTTCAACAGTTGATGGAATAAAAGAGGACGTTATAACAATACTTTTAAATCTTAAAAAAATTAGGTTTGCATTATCTACCGAGGAGCATCAAATAATTTCTTTGTCAGTTAAAGGCATAAAGGATGTTACTGCTGCAGATATAAAAATATCAGGGCAAGTTGATGTATTGAACAAAGATCAACATATTGCATCGTTAACAAACAAGAATGCAGAATTAAACATTGAGATGACAATAGAGAAAGGGCTTGGGTATGTTCCAAAAGAAGTTTTACAAAAAGAGAAAGTTGAAACTGGAGTAATAAGCTTGGATGCTGCGTTTGCTCCTATTAGGAGAGTAAATTACGAAGTTGAAGGTATGCGTGTTGGTGATAGGACTGACTATAATCGTCTAAAAATAGCGATTGAAACAGATGGTACTTTAACACCACGAGAAGCTCTTGAGAATTCAATCGGAATCATGATAAAACAGCTTAAAGCAATTGTTGGATTTAAAGAAGAAGCGGAAGAAATAGAATTACCAAAGGTTGTAAATGAAGAAGAGACAGAGGAAGAGGAAGAGAAAGGTGAGGTTGATTCTGAGATACTAAAAACAAGAATAGACACCCTGGATATGTCCACAAGAACACTCAACGCACTGTCTGATGCGAATATAAGAACTATTGGAGGACTTGCAAAGAAGAAAGAAGATGACTTATTGGAATTAGAGGGTCTTGGTAAGAAAGGTATTCAGGAGATAAAAAGAGCTTTGAGTAATTTTGGTATTGTATTGAAATAAATAAAAAACAGATAAGATAACATGAAACACCATAAATCAATAAGAAAATTTGGCAGACCAAGGAATCAGAGAGTGGCACTATTGCGATCTTTGGCTATTTCTTTAGTGGAGCACGGAAAAATAACAACAACAGAAGCAAAAGCAAAAGAGCTTAGGCCGTTTATCGAAAAACTTGTTACAACTGGACGCGGTGAAACAGTTTCTGCAATGAGGCTTGTGTCATCAAGACTTGGTGGAAACAAGGATACTGCAAAGAAGATTATTGATGATATTTCAAAACAGTATAAAGACAGAAATGGTGGGTATACACGTATTGTAAAATTATCACCAAGACCGGGGGATGGAAGTAAAATGGCAATCATTGAGTTTATTTAATTATATTGAAGAATTATTTTATTTATGGAATACAAAATTGACGCATCAAATAGAGCAATAGGAAGAGTCGCATCAGAAGCGGCAGTGTTTTTGATGGGGAAGAATACCCCCGAGTTTCAAAGGAATGTTAATCCTGATGTGAAAGTAACGATTTTAAATGCCTCAAAGGCAAAAATAACTCAAAAGAAGATGAAAGAAAAAGAGTATCAAAGATATTCAGGGTATCCAGGTGGACTCAAGTCAAGAACAATGGAAGAAGTGATTAACAAAAAAGGATACGAAGAAGTCTTTGAAAAAGCAGTATACGGAATGCTACCGGCAAACAGATTAAGGAAAGGAATGATGAAAAATTTAATAATTAACGACTAGACTGCTATATAGTAATTATTATGGATATTACAACAAAAAAAGAAAAAAATCGTTACATAGAAGCGGTCGGAAGAAGAAAGACCGCTGTTGCTCGTGTTAGAATAACAGAAACTGCTAAAGCAAAATTTACAGTAAATGATAAAGATGGGGATGTGTACTTTCCTACAGATGAACTAAAGGCTATTGTACGCGATGCATTGTCTAAGTCTAAGCTCCCAGTTAAGTTTAGTGTAAGCGCATTGGTTAAAGGCGGCGGCATACACGCACAAGCAGAAGCTTTAAGACATGGAGTTACAAGAGCACTTGTTTCATACGACGAAGAACTTAGAAGTAAATTAAAAAAACTAGGGTTTCTTAAACGTGACCCAAGAATGAAAGAACGAAAAAAGTTTGGCTTAAAAAAAGCAAGAAAATCTCCACAGTGGTCGAAGCGATAACATACATCTTGAGCTGGTTAACTAGAAGTATATTAATTATTTTTGTAGTTGTAAATTACAATAGTATACTTTTGTAATTTATCGGTGTTTTAAAATTGTAAATTCTTGTATATATGGCTTTAAAAAAAGAAAAAAAGCAAGATGTTGAAGAAGACTTTGAAGATGTGTATAATGATGACATCACCCTTGAGGAAAATGAGACGGTAGAAGGGAAAGTAAAAAAACTGAAGGGAAAATTGAATGAATGTCTCAAAGAAAATAGGGAAAACCTATTAGGGTGGCAAAGATCCAGAGCAGACTTTGTGAATGCAAAGAAAGAAAATGAAGATAGGGTGAGAGAGTCATTTACACATGCCACAGGTGAATTTATGGAAGAATTATTTCCCGTTGTAGATAGCTTTGACATGGCGTTTGCGGACAAAGATGCATGGGAAAAAGTAGACAAGAACTGGAGAGTGGGGGTTGAATATATCTATTCACAACTTCTCTCAGTCCTTGAAAATAATGGGCTTAAACAGATAGATCCAAAAGGAGAGAAGTTTGATCCAAACTTCCACACTTCAATGGAAATGATTGATACAGACAAAAAGAAAGAAGACGACATTGTTGTGGATGTTATACAGAAAGGATATGAGCACAATGGAAAAGTCATACGAGCAGCGAAGGTGCGCGTTGCGCAACATAAAGGGTAGTCACAATAAATTATTGGTAATAATTTAAATAAAAAAGTTATGTCAAAAATATTAGGTATAGATCTTGGGACAACAAATTCAGCAATGGCGATAATTGAAGGTGGTGAGCCGAAAATATTGGAAAATGCCGAGGGGGTGCGTACTACTCCTTCGGTTGTTACGCTGTCTAAATCAGGAGAACGTCTTGTTGGGCTTTTGGCAAAAAGACAAGCTGTTACTAATCCTGAGAATACATTATTTGGAATAAAACGATTGATTGGACATAAGTTTGAGGATGCTGGAGTACAGGGAGACAAAGAGGTTGTTCCGTTTAAAATAGAAAAATCTGATGATGGGGGTGTAAAAGTAAAAATGGGAGACAAGACTCATCGCCCAGAAGAGATCTCTGCAATGATATTGCAAAAACTTAAACAAGATGCTGAAGCGAAGGTTGGAGAAAAAATAACGGAAGCCGTTATTACTGTACCTGCTTATTTTAGCGATGCACAAAGAAAGGCAACTAAGGATGCTGGTAAGATCGCTGGCTTTGATGTAAAGCGTATTATAAATGAACCTACTGCTGCAGCGCTTGCGTACGGATTTGACAAAAAGAAAGATGAACAGATTGCTGTTTATGACTTTGGTGGAGGTACGTTTGATATTTCTATACTAGAAGTTGCTGACGATGTGATCGAAGTAAAATCAACAGATGGTGACGTTCACATGGGAGGTGAAGATATTGACCAAAAAGTTGTTAAGTGGATTGCCAATGAATTTAAAAAAGAGAGTGGTATTGATATTACAAAGGATGTTCTTGCTCTACAGCGCTTGAAAGAATCAGCCGAGAAGGCAAAGCATGAGTTGTCTACTGCAGTAGAGACAGATATAAACATTCCGTTTATAACATCTGATGCGTCAGGACCGAAGCACTTATTGCTTAAATTAACAAGAACTCAGCTTGAGGATCTTGCGCGTGAGTATATTGATAAGTCAATTGAGATTACAAAACGTGCAATAGAGGCATCACCATTTAAGGTTGAAGATATTGATGAAATTATTCTTGTTGGAGGACAAACAAGGATGCCCGCGATAACGGAAGCTGTAAAGAGCTTTTTTGGGAAAGAACCAAATAAATCCATAAACCCTGATGAGGTTGTTGCGATGGGTGCTGCTATACAAGCAGGTATTCTTCAGGGTGATGTGAAGGATATTTTACTTCTTGATGTTACTCCACTATCGTTAGGGCTTGAAACAATGGGAGGTGTTGCGACAAAACTTATTGAGCGCAATACTACGATTCCTGCATCAAAATCACAAATATTTTCTACTGCTTCTGATAATCAAACATCAGTAGAGATAAATGTAGTGCAAGGAGATAGACAAATGGCTGCGGACAATAAAACACTTGGAAGGTTTGTGCTGGACGGTATTCCACCAGCGCCTAGAGGTACTCCTCAAGTAGAAGTTTCTTTTGATATTGATGCAAATGGAATTTTGAACGTAAAAGCAAAAGATAAAGTAAGTGGGAAAGAGCAGTCCGTAAAGATAGAGGCAAGTAGTGGTCTTACCGATGAAGATATTGAAAAGATGAAAAAAGATGCAGAGATGCACGAAGAAGAAGACAAAAAGAAAAAGGAGATTGTGGAGGCAAGAAACATGGCAGAACAGCTTATGTATACTGCAGAGAAATCACTAAAAGATGCGGGTGATAAAGTTTCTGCTGATATAAAGACAGCAGTTGAAGGAAAAGTTTCAGAACTTAAAAAAGTAAAAGATGGTTCTGATATTGAGCAAATTAAAAAAGCAACAGAAGAGCTATCAACTGAAATGCAAAAAATAGGAGAGGCGATGAGTAAAGCAAAAGCTTCGGAAGGAGGAGAAGGGCAGAAGGCTGGCGACCCTGAAGAGAAAAAAGATGCAGAGGGTCCAGGTGGTGAAAAAGTGAGAGACGCAGAATACGAAGAAGAAGATAAGGATAAAAAAGACGAAGAAAAAGACAAGTAACACAAAAGCCACCACCAAGGTGGCTTTTGTTGAATGGTTAGGTTAAGATTGATATAATAACAGTATGACAAAAGATTTTTACAATATTCTAGGTGTTCCAAAAGAAGCGTCAAAAGATGAGATCAAGAAAGCATTCAGAAAGCTTGCGCACAAATATCATCCTGACAAAAAAGGAGGCGATGAATCAAAATTTAAAGAAGTAAGCGAGGCATACGGAATATTGTCAAACGACAAGAAACGCGCAGAGTATGATACTTATGGACAAGTATTTGGAGATGGGGCTGGTCCACAAAGTGGAGCAGGTGGCTTTGATTTTTCTGGATTTCAAGGTGGGCAAGGATTTGAAGGGGTTGATCTCGGAGATATTTTCGGTGATTTTTTTGGTGGAGGAGCAAGAAGAAGTCAGACGAGAAGAGGAAGTGATATTTCTGTAGATATAGAAATATCATTTAAAGAATCTGTTTTTGGTACGGATAGAAAAATATTATTGAATAAAACATCAGCATGTAAGGTATGTGAAGGTAGTGGTGCAAAATCAGGTACATCTTTAAAAAAGTGTGAAACGTGTAATGGGCAAGGTAGAGTGCATGAGACAAAAAAGACTTTCTTTGGCACCTTTTCAAGTACTGCGGAGTGTGGTTCTTGTTATGGTGCTGGTGAGATACCCAAAGAAATATGCGCAGGTTGTCGTGGGGCTGGTGTATTAAAAAAAGAAACAGAAATAGGCATAAAAATACCTGCCGGAATCAATAATGGTGAGATGATACGTTTAACAGGAGCAGGAGAAGCTATCCCGAAAGGAATTGCAGGAGATTTGTATATTAAAATTCATGTTAGCGTTCACGAGACTTTAAGGAGGGAGGGTAATGACCTTATGATGGATTTGAATATAAAGTTGACCGATGCGCTTCTTGGTGGGGAGTATACGATAGAGACTCTTGACGGAAAATTAAAATTGAAAATACCAAAAGGAGCGACTTTTGGAGAGATGTTGAGAGTAAGAAGCAAAGGAGTTCCTGTTGACGACAAGAGAAGAGGAGATTTGCTTGTCACATTAAATATTAATATGCCAAACAAACTATCAAGAAAAGCCGAGAAATTAGTGAAGGAATTAAAAGAAGAGGGAATCTAGTACTCCATTCTATTTTAAAAATTACTCTAGTGTTAAAACGCAAATTTAATAAATTTTATTTTTTACCTGCAGTGGCAACACAGTGGTTTATACGTATCGTTGTAAATGTTATCTTTTTAACTTTTTGCAATTTAAAAATTGAAGGGCTGTCAAAATTGGACAAATACTCAGGACCTGTAATCTTTGCATCAAATCACGTAAGTGAGTGGGACGGACCTCTTGTGCGTACTGTTATGCCGATGGTGTGCAGATTCGGACCGATGTTTTATGTAGGGATGGATAAAGAGTTTTACAGGACAAAAAATTTTGGTTTGAGGGGGTACTTGTACGGAAGTTCATTTTTTAAACTCTTTGGTGCATATCCGATCTATTATGGATTAAAAAACTATAAGCAGTCATTGCGAAATCACATAAGCATTATCAAAGATGGTGGTAGTGTGACATTTTTTCCGGAAGGTGGGCGTTCTAAAGATGGAGAAGTATCAGAGTTTAAAGTAGGTGTAATCGCTCTTTCTCATTATACGGATGCTCCAATAGTGCCTGTTTACATAAAAGGTATGTATAAATTAACCATGAAAGAACTTTTCTCCGGTAACAGGGGTGTTGTGATAAGATTCGGGACACCCTATAAAATTAAGATCAGTGGCAATTTATCAGAAGAACAAATGTTGTCAGAATATAAAGAAAAAGCAACTGTGTTGCGAAATCTCGTGCTTGGTCTATCAAAATCAAGATAATT
>CAYSEK010000001.1:0-38974 GCA_964430255.1 uncultured Candidatus Saccharibacteria bacterium | reverse complement strand
GTGTATAAAAGAATCACCGCGTTTTGCACCACCTCCACCACCTTTTAGATAATGAATAAAATAATTAAGAAAATTGCAATCATTATAGTAGGTATATATTTTTTACTCGGCTTTATCATGGGTGTGTATTTTTATGTGCAAGAGCTTAAAGTTTTTGAGTGTGTTTATCCAGATACGTCAAAAAATATGGGGATGGGTGGTTTTTTTACCAACACAGATCCAGAACATTGTACTCGGCGTGGGTTTACGTTGCGGGCTCTGTCAATCATACCGTTTCTGACCGTTGCCGGTGTTCCGCTGGCAACCGCAAAATATTATTATGGAAATTATTAAGAAAATAAAATGACAAAATTCGGTAAAATTTTAATTTTTGGGATTGTGGGGATTGTTCTAGTAATAACTATTATTCTTTCAGTTTGGTTTCTGAATCCAGAAAGAAAAATAAATAATGAAATTCGCGCCATGGGAGAAAAACAGGAAGCAGTCAAAGCAAAAGCCACTGAAGCTCTGTATTCTCTTGTGGCGGTTGCTGATAGTGTGTCCGGTATCAAATCCCTCGGTGTTTCCAAATTCGAAATTGTGGAAATAAATGGAAGGTCTGCAAACTTCGGTATTTCACAAAGCGATGGGATTAGGTCTGAGGATATTATGGAAGAGCAGATGGTAATATTTCAAAGTATTGCAGCCAATGAACTTTTCCCTGAAAGTTATTCTTCAGAAGTTGATATTACTACAAATAGTGTAGTGGCTATGCATCGTGAGCCCGTATATGTCGGCGACAAAAAATCCGCCGATGAACTTGAGAAAATCGCCAGACAATTTGTAGAGAAAGTTATGCCGGACTTTACGTGGACTCGGCATAGGATTTTATCAAACCTCTTGTCTGAGTCAGGAAACAAAGGCGGTAATTATTTTTTTCGATGGGATGATAAGCAATTTACGGTTCCGAACGGATTGGAAATGGATCTGCCTCCGTTTATTCAAGTAGGTATTACCTCAAGTGGGTATATTTTTAGTTACAACAACACGATTCCACTTTATTACGATAAGAGCACATTAAAAGCACTTTGTTCGTTTATTGAAATACCTCTTGGTGTCGATGATTCAGTGCGTGTGCCGGAAGAAGGAATAGTTATGGTTGGAGGTTTTGTATTGCCATATGAGCCAGAAACTGATTTTGAGGGGTGTTCCAAATCCGCAAAAGAATTTTTGATACAACTGCCTAATGATTTAGATAAAAAATAATCAAGAGAATATGAAAAAGAAATATCTCATGGTCACTCTTTTTGTCGTATATCTTATTTTGCTCACGAAGGTAATTGTTTTTAAATATTCAATAGGTATGTCGCTTCTTTCGCGACTACACGAGGTAAATGTGTGGCAGCAACTTGCCAATGGAAACTATATACCTTTCAAGACCATTGTGTACTATCTTAGTGGAAACCCAACTTGGATTGTCGCAAAGAACAATCTCATAGGAAACATTGCACCGTTTATTCCGCTTGGCTTCTTCGCATCGCTTTTCTATCACCACTTGTTGACATGGAAACATATCTTAGCCGTCGCTTTTGTTATTAGCGTGGCACTGGAAAGTGCACAAGTCTTACTGCGAGTGGGGGTGTTTGATATTGATGATATAATACTGAATGTACTCGGTGTTATTGTTGGATACGGAGTTTACTGTGGTCTGCATCAATATTTCGCAAGAGAGTCATAAGCACTACACCCGATGAGATTATTAGATTGGAACTTATTAATGTAAAATTGTAACAAGTTTATTTAAATGAATTTTAAAATATAATAATAGATTTTAAATGGAATTGAAATGCAACAAAAAATTTAATGCCTTTTATTTTCATCTTTTGTGATAGTTACAACAATGCGTTCGGATGATTGGTTTGCGTGCGCGGTGATGGTGTATGTGCCGGGGGCGTCCGGTTTCCATGCCAACTGTTGACTGATGCCTATCGTATGTCCATTTACAGCCCATTTTACTTGTTTTGTGCTTGAAAAAGGAATGATTGTGTCGGGGGTAAAAAGAATTCTGTCACCATCGTGCGGGGACAGAATAAGAGCAGTGTCTTTTAGGAGATTTTTTGCTCGTTTGTAATTGTCGTTTTTCAGTCCATAGACTAACGTTCCTTCTTCATTATACTCAGTAATTTCATCAAAAGAAAAATCTGTATTTTTGTTGTATGAAGAATTAAGCAAGATATCCATTGCGTGTTTCCAAACACGTCCGGCACCCCCAAGTCCTGAAATATTTTGTAATGGTTTATTTACTGCATTCCCAATCCAAACCCCAACAACAAAATCAGGCGTGTAACCGATAGTCCAGCTGTCGTGAAAATCGCGCGAGGTTCCTGTTTTTACCGCATAATTTGTGTATGGCAGATTTAAATTACTTTTCATACCGAATTGCTCCACGCCACTGTTACGGTCGGAGAGTATTTTTGTAATGAGTTGTGTTTGAGTTTTATCAAACACTTTTTGTGTTTTATTGATTGAGGATTGTGGCGTTATTTTTGTGTTTGTATTACTTTCGTTGTCTTTAATAATAGAAATTGGTTTAAATTCTCCTTCGTTTGGAAAGATGGTGAAATAATGAGAAAGAGTGAGCAAGTCCATCTCAAGTCCACCGAGTGCGATGCCAAACGCATAAGTATCAATATCAACAATTGGTTCAAAGTCCAAGCGGTCTAAAAGAAATTCATAAAAATTATTAAGCCCGACATATTCAAGCACTTTTACAGTAGGAACATTCAAGCTGTTTGAAAGAGCTTTGTGTAGAGATACTTCGCCTTGATATTGTCCGTCAAAATTTTTCGGGTAAATAGGAAACCCGCTGATAACTGGATATTTATATTCTCGGTCCAGCACTTTTGTGTACGGACGCAGTCCCATTTCAAATCCTTTTGCGTATATAAATGGCTTTATCGTGGAGCCAATGGGGCGTGGTTTGAGAGCCATATTTATTTGATACTCATCGTATGCTTTGTAAGGGAAAGGTGATCCAACAAGTGCAATGATTTCATTTTCCGGTACGCTGATTACCACAATTGCTCCGTGTGTGGCACCGCGGTCGGAGATGTCATTGATAATTTCTCCGAGCATAGTTCGTAAACGCTCAGTAATGATAGTATCAAGTGTGGTCTGGCATGAGTTTTTGCAGTTTGGTATCTGAAGAGATGTTAATTCAAAAGAGGTTGCACTGTTATAAGCATGTATTTTTGATGAACGAGCGGGATTTTCAGGGTAAACTTTAAATCGTTTTGCTATCTTTGCAGCTTCAAGTTCATTTTTTTCTTTCCATGGATTTTGCACGGAAGGGCTGCTGATTGTGGCAAGCAATGAAATAATTTCGCTTTCTGTGAGCTCACTTGTTTGTTTGTCAAAATACACCAGACTTGCCTCTGCAAATCCTTGCGCTTGGTTGCCTAAATAAACGCTACTCATGTACATGTTTAGAATTTCCTCCTTGGAAAGGTGGAGTTCTAGAGCAAATGTGTACATTAATTCAATAAGTTTATTTTTTATCGTGCGGCTTGCTTCATTCTCAAGTAAGATTTTGGCAAGTTGTTGTGTAATCGTACTTGATCCGCCAGCCGTATTTTTTGTTGCTTTGTGAAGTAGAGCACGTGCAATACTTATTGGATTTATTCCCGGATGGTAAAAGAAAAATCGGTCTTCTTTTCGTATTACAAATTCTTTCAGCTCGGTGGGGTAATTTTTCGAGTGTATAGCATAATGTCCGCGCGAGTTTGGTTGTGCCTTAATTACCATGCCGTTGCGGTCAATAATTGTGGCAGATTCTTGCCCCCTATATTTTCCCTGCAGCAAGAGTGTCAAATGTGCTGTGTATAGCCATATGCCGAGTATTAAAATTACACTTAACACTAGTACGTGTTTTTTTGTTGTTTTTTTAAACATGCTTCGCAAGATATATTTCATTACATCATCTTACTAAAAATATCATGTAAAATATAGGTTTCTGTAATTTAATTATCTTGAAGAATGGGTCCTGACCCTATTTATTATCTATTTATACTTGTAAATTAGTTCTTTCAAAAATTAAAAAGAGGTATGACTGATGAAAATTAGAAATTTTGTTATGTAAAAAATTCGCAAAAACAGTGTTTCGCGATAACATATCTGTAATTATGAAAAAGAATATTATCGTATTTATACTAATAGCCATTGTCGCCATCGTTGTGATTATTTTTGTGTCTGTTGCGAACAAGAAACCAAGTGAAGTTTCTCCTGTTGAAGTTCCTGCAGAGGTGACGGAAGAAATTGCGGGGTGGCAGATGTATCGGAACGAAGAGCTCGGGTTTGAGGTACAGTATCCGGAGGGGTGGTTTACACGAGATTATCAAAAAAATAATCCTAAGCTCAAAAACTCACCGCGTATTGGATTTGATCCTTGGGAGAGTAATCCTGGTGGGTCAATATGGAGCGTGAGTCGTAGTAATGCGACGGATACTTCTTCAGAACAACTTGTAAAAATCCTTGCAACTACTTCAGATGATGAACGTTATGATGTTGAGAAGAGAGAGATTCTTTATGGTGGATATTCTGCGATTGAGATAATCTCGAGGCACATTGAAAGAAATATTATAACTTTATCAGTCGTTATTCCGCGTGGTCAATATGTTTACTCTATTAGAGCCGAAGATTACTCAGCTTCAAATATTAATCCAGAAGAAATGTCATGGCCATACAAAGAGAAACTCGTCCTTTTAAAACAGCTCGGTGAAGATTATCCGAAAATATTTCTCAAGTCTTTCCGCTTCATAGACTAGCAACATTTTCCAACTCGGCACGCAATAATGTGTGTCGAGCAGGGCAAGGTTGTCTTGTAAATTAGTTCTTTAAAAAAAGAGGGATATTGCGGTTAACCAGTATGAATACATCGATGAAAATGGCATTACTGAAATATTTCCTGCCAATATACCTTCTCCTTATGAAATAACGAGAGACGGAATGAAATCAAATGAAGGAACGCAGGAATTACTTGAATTCGTTCAGTAATGTGTATGCGTAAAACGGTCGACAATATTGTCGACCGTTTTCTTGTTAATTTTGACATTACGGAACTTTTGTAAAATACCCATTCAATTTATAAGTTTTGGTTTGCGGAGCTTATAAGTTATACTTGTGTGTAATAAGGTAATCATATATAAATTACAAAATTATGAAAAATAGAGATAAGATTAATATTTTAGTAGCATTACTGATTGGTTTTGTTGCGATAGGGGCTTCTCTGTGGCATCAAAAGGAGAGATTACCTTTTCCTTCGTTGGATGCGCAAAAATATGTTATTTTACTTGTCTTTATTTTATCAATTGCGTACTTATTTAGAAAATATAATGCTTACGGCTGGATTGAACGTAAAGTTAAAACGTGCAAGGGCGGGGCGTATTTAGAAAAAATAAATACTGTTATCGGTATTTATTTGAAAAAGATAAGCGGGTTCTTTGTAGTACTGTATCAAAAAATTTACGGTGTAATTAGTCAGTATTTTATTAGTTTTAAAACTAATCCACGCACACGTAAAAATACATTTATTGTTTTGGGTGGTATTTTAACCGTTGTACTTACTGCATATATATGGAATATTACCAGACCTGTGTATCTTTCACCAAATGACTTGAACGACACATACACACTCACGCGCGAAAACGTTCCTTTTGATGGTCCAATAATTGTGCGCCTGCCGGAAGGTATTGAAAAAAGTGGCGCTCGGGGTGATATTTCATTTGATCCACCAATTAAGACTCGTTTTGCGCGTACGCTTTCATCGAATCATATCGTATTTAAGTTGAAAGACGAGTTGGAGATTGGTAATAATTATAAGATTATCTTTGACGCAGAAGATGGCTCCGAGCGCATTGAGCAAAATTTTCGCGCTGTAGAACGCCCTCGCATTGATTTATTTCTTCCTGAACAGGACTCTATCGTTACAGATGAGTACACAGCGATTTCTTTTCTTTTTAATCGCCCAATGGTCCCATTACAAAGTCTTGACAGGATGTATGAAAAAGAATTACCCATATTTATTAAACCGGAAACAGAGGGACATTTTAAATGGGTGAGCGAGCGATATTTGCAATTTATTCCTGAAGAACACTTACAGCGCTCCTCAAAATATTCAGTTACTGTCGGTGAATCATTCATGTCGGTAGACGGTCTGCAAGTCGCGCCCGATACATATACTTTTACTGTTTTACCTCTTGTGAAAACTTATTCTTCAATAAGAACACTTGCTTACGATGTTCCAATTCGCATTAGTTTTAATCAGCCCGTTGATATTGAGAGGATGCAAATTGAAGTATTGCAGAAAAAAGAAAAAGGTTCTGACGAGCGAGTAGAGGTGGATATTGAATATGCTTCACGGCTGACATATAATCCGAAACTTAAACAAAAGGAGCGCATCTTTGACCGTTCTTCTGTTGTGATAAGTCCAAAAAGTGATGATTTGGGGCGTGCTGGTTTTTGGGATTTTGATACGCAGTACGAATATGAGCTAAGTGAAATATATCCACTAGAAGGTGATATTTTTATAGATGAACCAATCAAAGGATCTATTAGTATCAATAAATTTGTGCGTTCTATGAGGGCTGTATCAAAGCGCAGTACTTTTGTAAGTCATGAACTTTTTGACCCGCAAGGGGAGTTGCGCTTTAATTTATATGAGGAAATAGATATTGAAAAGTCGATTGTATCCGGTAAGGGTGTGAAAAATATTGAGTATGAAATGCGTTGTGTTAAGGAGGAGCGTAATTTAGGAAAAGATGTTTGCAAGAAAGAAAAAATGTACGATACGATACTTGTTTCTTTTGATGATTCTGTATTTAGCAAAGGAGAAGTATTTGATGTGATATTTGAACGCGCGGTTACGAGAAGAGGAATTGATTTGCTTATTGAGCCACAAATAGTAACGCTCACTACGATACCAAAACTTGAGATAACAAAAATAACACCGGAGGATGGTGACAAGAAGGCAAGTGTAAGTACTCTTATGCTTTGTTCAACAGTGCCACTCAAGAGGTATGATGAGGAGGATTACGCGAGTGTATTTAAGAGTGATAAGAAAATTAAATTTAATTCATGGCAACGTTCGCAGAAAGTGCCAGGAAGTTATAGGGGGCGAAATGGGTCTTGCGGGGAAGGTGAGTATATGACGAATATTTACTACAGTCTTATGGCGGAAACTTCGTATGATATATCTCTGCGTGTTGATGACCAGTTTGGTGGTTCGGCGCAGCGTAGCGTATCATTTATTACACAGTCCTTCAAAAAAGACAGTGGGAAAACAAAACCTGTCTTGCTTTTTGGTACGATGAATCGTAAGTACAGCGTTACTGTTCCGCAAAAAACCAAGTTTACTTTGTTTACAGAAAATTTTAAAGAAATTGAGGTATCAATTTGCAAGTTGTCTCCCTCTGATATGATCTCTGCCGGCAGGTATGCAAATCAGAGAGATGAGTTGCCTTTTAAATGTCTTTCAAAAAAGACGCTGTCAGTAGATTTTCCAAAAGAAAAATTCAAGAGACATTATTTTACAGTAGATCTGAAAGATTATTTTGCTGATACTCGAGGGCATTATGCTATTTCATTTACGCATCCTGACTATGTATATGAAAAATATATTGACAGAAAAAAGATAGAAACCCAGCGCTATGATCACATATTTACCAGTGTGACGAACATTTCTTTAGTTGAAAAAAAGACAAATCGTGTTGATTTGGCACGTTCTCACAGGCAAAAAAATTCACTGCAAACAAATTTACTTGAGAAAAACAACATGCCGACAAACTTATATTGGGCTGCTGATATTTCAACACTTGACCCGATAAAAAATGCGACAGTGTTTGTGTATCAGAATAAAAGTTCACAACAAAAACCGAATAATGTAGTATTTGCCACAAGTACGAAGACAAACTTTGAAGGAATTGCTCGCTCCCCAATTATTATTGATGTTGCCGGGGCGTATGTGGTGTCTGGTGATGAAACTGCGATTGTAAGCAATTGGGCTGATACATTAAATCGTTCATCACAAGCATATGAATTTGAAAAAACATATTTGTACACAGATCGTCCGATCTATAGACCCGGACATGAAGTATTTATAAAAGGATTGCATCGCATTGGTTACGATGGTGATTTTGAAGTACTTGCTGGCAGGAAAATAAAAGTGGAAGTACGAAATAGTCGTGGCGATATTATTAAAAAAACAGATGTGCAATTAAATGATTATGGAACATTTGATATCTCTTTCAAACTAAAGAAAGACGCGCCTCTTGGCACATACAGTGTGCGAGGCGCAAGAGGCATGACACGTTTTGATGTTGAGGAGTTTGTGAGGTCGCCATTTAAGGTTGAGATAGCAAGCGAGGAAGATGAATATACCTCTGGAGACATAGCGGAGATACGGATTGACGCGAAACATTTCTTTGGTGTGCCAATTCAAAAAGGAGAAGTAAGCTATAGTATTATGTCGCAAGATTATTTTTTTGATCGTTCAAAAGATAAACGCTTCAGATTTGATTCAAATTGGTACGGTTGTCGTAGTTGTAGTTATGGCGATAAGTTTATAGCTCGTGGCAAGGCGGAGTTGAAAAACGGACAAGTGACAATAAGTCAAGAAACTAACTTTGAAACACTTTTTGAAAAAGATGAAAAAGCGCGTCGGAAGAGCAAGATTTTTGTTATACGTGCTGTGGTAAAAGACTCGCAAGGAAGAAGTGTTAGCGGGCAAACATCGTTTATTGTACACAGCGCGCAATATTACACTTCTGTTCGCTTTACGAAACCTTTTGTAGAAGAAAACAAAACAGTGCCTTTTGAGGTAAAGACGGTAAATACCAAAGGCTATGGTGTTGCAAAAAGCGGAATCACATTGCGTGCTGAGCGGGTTGAATGGCAAAAATATCGTCGTCAAGAAGTGGATGGAGAATTTTATTACAAATGGGAAGAAGTGCGAACTCCAACACATGACATACTAATAAACACAAACACGCAGGGAGATTATGTCGGCAGTATTGCGTTTCCTTCTGCCGGGCAATATGAAATTACACTGAGTGGGAAAGATGCGCGGGGTAATGCATTGTGGTCACAACGTACATTGTATGTGTATGGAGACGATGTTGTTTCGGTAAAACCTTCAAATGACAGAACTCTTGACATTGCCGTAGAGCAAAAAGATTACGATGTGGGAGATGCGCCGAAGATTATCATTCAATCACCATATCAAAAAGCAAAAGCGCTGGTTACTGTAGAACGTGGTACTGTGATGGACTATGAAGTGATTGATGTAGAGCGAAGTTTTTTTGATTATGATTTTAGAATACGAGATGAGCATATTCCAAATGTGGTGGTAAGTGTAGTGTTGCTTTCTCCGGAACCGGAGATAAAATACGGAGAAGTGCGTCTCAATATAAATCGTAAAAATAAAGAGCTTAATATTAATGTTTTGAGTAATAAGCAATCATACATTCCGGGCGAGCGGGTTACTTTGGATATTTATACGACCTCGCGCGCCGGCGCGCCGATGCCGGCTGAAGTGTCTGTTGCTGTGGTTGATATGAGCGTGTTGGCGCTAAAAGGTAATCCTGTGCGTAAACCCCTTGAGTTTTTCTATTCAGGCTTGCCTCACGGAGTGATTACTAGTTCAAACCTGAAGCATGTTCATGAGGAGATTGAAATACCAACCGGCACCAAAGGTGGTGGTGGGTCAGTAAGTGATTTGGAAAAGAAAAAAAGAGGTATTTTTAAAGACACTGCTTTTTGGAGTGCTAAAGTTCTTACCGGCGCAAATGGATATGGCACGATAACATTTACACTTCCAGATAATCTAACCAAATGGCGCATAGAAACAATAGGTATTACAAAAGATACTAAAGTCGGAGTAGATTATTTGGAGTTTGAAGAGAAGAAAAAAATTATGACACTTCCTCTTTTGCCACGATTTATTATTCCCGGTGATGAATTTGAAATTGGGGCTTTGGTGATGAATCAGACACGGCAAGCGCAAAATATTTCCGTATCATTTGAAAGTGATACGTTGGAAATGATTGGGAAGGCACGCTCGGTGCATTATATACCGAGTGGAAGCTCAAAAACTGTGTATGCTAAAGTACGCGCGCCTTTGGGTAAAGAGGCTGGTACACACACTGTGCTTCTTTCCGCAAAGGGTTTTGGTTTTGAAGATACTGTTGAAAAAATAATTCCTATCACGGAAAATACCACCTATGAAACAGTAAGTCTCGCTTCTTTTGCCGACGGAGATACTGCCACAGCGCAAATTTATACACCGGAAAATATTCATGCAAACGCTGGTGGGTTAAAAATTCGTGCTAACTCCACAGTCGCAGCGTTCTTGGAAGACTCGCTTAATTATATGATAGCTTTTCCTTATGGGTGCAGTGAACAGCTTGCAAGTAAGATCAGTACGCTTGCGACAGTGGTAGCTGCCGCCAATATAGAGAACATTGGCAAAGAGTTCGCAATCGACACTATAGAATTTCGAGGCGTCTTGTACACCGTAGATGAGGCTATTGAAACAGGATTAGCGCGCATTTACGAAACGCAGACAAGTAGTGGAGGTTTTGCATACTACAATGGACTTGAGCCAAATTTCAGCCTTTCATTGCATATTCTCTCTGTGTTTGAAGAGTTGCGTACTGCGGGAGTAGGTATTAATCAATCAAGTTACGATGCCGTACTGGCGTATGTTTTAAAAGAGAGCAAGAAAATCAAAGTAGACAAAAGCCAATACAAAAAGAACATATATGCATTGGACAATCTTCTTGCTGCAACATATCCACTTACAAATATTGACCCAACGCCAAAATCTGTGAACAGACAAATAAGCGCGATAAGAGCTGGTATCACAAAAAAGAATTTAAAAAATATCAGTAGTACAGGACTTGGTTACGCAGCACTTCTTTCTGATAGGCTTCGATTTTGGGATAGGCGTAATGTGTGGAAAGAGATTGACAGACGTCTTGGCTTGGATGTTGATGGTGTGTTTGTAAAAAGCAATCGTGAAAATATACAAAAAGATTATTATGAAACAGGCGTGAAAAATACCGCATTGGTTTTGCAGGCAATTATGAAGCAAAAAAAACCACATAAAGAATACAAAAATATTCTTAAGTGGTTACTTGCTC
Source organism: uncultured Candidatus Saccharibacteria bacterium (assembly GCA_964430255.1). Taxonomy (GTDB): domain Bacteria; phylum Patescibacteriota; class Minisyncoccia; order Phycocordibacterales; family UBA1539; genus CAYSEK01. Next base: position 27,800 of record CAYSEK010000001.1, on the reverse strand, counting down.
AACGCTACCAAAATGGCGCGTGGATCAATACAAACACCACTCAAGTAATGGTACAAACTCTTTCCCAGTACATTACTTGGAAAGATGAACAGAATGCAGATTATGAACTCAATATTTCACTGAATGAAGAACCAGTAGGGAAATATGATACGCAAAAAGATAGTAGAATTTATGGATTTGAAACAAATATAAGTTTTGAAGATTTAGGGCTTGGAGAAAAGAAAGATATTTTCTTCCAGCGAGTAGCGCGCGGTGACCGAGCAGATACGTTCTACTATGATATATCAATGAAATATTATTTAGACCGTGATATTGTTCCAGCGCGTGATGAGGGGGTGCGTATAGATAGGCAATTTTATTCAATCAATGACACCGCCCGCACAGAGCCTCTCAGAGAAGCAAAAGTTGGAGATGTTGTGGTTGGTCGGATTGTATTCAATTCTACAAAAACAATGCATTTGTTTGGATTGGAAGATGTGTTGCCGGCAGGTTTGGAGCCAATTAATTTTACACTTGCTACAGAAGACAAAATTGCACTCGATAGCGCTATAGATAGCACACAGTACGAACCTGAAGAACCGGTCAACGTATCTCTGTTTATGAAAACACAGCAGTTCAAAGACATGGAAGAGGTAGAAGTTTACAAAGACAGCCGTAATAAAAAAGGGGTAACAACAAACGTATACAATAAAACATACCGCCCGAATTTTAAAGAATTTCACGATGATCGTATCTTCCTATTTAGCGAAAAGCTTAGTCCAGGATTATATGTGTATGAATATTATGCACGCGCGCTTGTGCCGGGAGTTTTCCAGCACTTACCCGCATCCGCAAGTGAACTATACAACCCGGAATTCTTTGGGAGAACAAGTGGAAGAACTTTTATTATTAATAAGTAATTTACTGTTAGGGTTTAAAAAAACAACCTAGTGCAACTTAAAAAAGATTACTCCTGCTCAATACAGAAATCATCTTTTAAGTACTTAACAGGTTAATTCCCGTGTTTGCTTTGTGAGCACAGTTCAATTGGGGCGTTTGGAGACCTTGTTTTAAGCTATTTTATGGCACTTACACAAACAAGTAGTCAATGGTCCTCCTTTTCAGATTTGCATTTATTTTAATTCCTTAATCCAGTGTTGGTATTGATTGCTTTTGTCTTTGTAGTTTTTAAATATATTTAGGCTTGCGGCGGCATTTGAGAGCAAGCAGATTCCTTTGCAGTTTTTGTAAGCAATTCTTACCGCATCTCGCATATTGTTTACTTCAAAGATGTTTCTGTTTGCATCGTCTTTTACGTATTTCACCATTTCTTTTCCGTTGGTTGGGAAAATTATAAAATTTTTTATCGAGGTTTTTGTTAGTCCTTTGGCAAATTCTTCCAGAGGTGAACCTTTGTCTGAGCCCCCTAATATTATTGTGTTTACATCTCCTAGGGCTTGAACTGAAGCCAGAGTTGCTTCAGGTATTGTTGCCAAAGAATCATCATAAAAAGTGACCCCATTCTTTTCTGTGACTTTTTCCAATCTCAAAGGTAGAGGCTTGTAAGTTCTGATTGCTTCCCGGATCTTATTTTCTGGAACATTTAAAATTTTTGCCACTTCATGTGCAACTAGGCAATTCATCTGATTATAGTCACCTAGTAACTTGGTTTTAAATTTTGGTTTTGGCAGTGTGTTAATTTTAATTTGCTTAGCTAAAGTTTCAATTTCAATGTCGCTGGCATTTATAAAATAATCTTTAGGTGTTTGGAATTTTGTTATATTCAATTTAGCTTTTTTGTATTCTCCAATATCTTTATGGTGATTTAAGTGATCAGGAAAAAGATTATTTAAAACAGCAATGTGAGGAGACTTGTTCAAGTGTTCACACTGGAAACTGCTTATTTCATAAATATAAAATTTGTCTTTCGAATCTTTTTCTAAAAGTTGTAGTCCTGCTATCCCTATGTTCCCTAGCATTACTGAGTTAAATCCATTTTCATTTAAAATATGATCAATTAGAGTAGTAATTGTCCCTTTACCTTTTGTTCCCGTCACCCCGATTATTGTTCCATTGGCTTCTTCGAAGAATATATTTGTGAGACTGGAAATTTCTGTATCTGGATTTTCTAATTTTAGTTTACTCGTTGGGATTCCTGGGGTTTTGTAGATAATTTCAAAATTAGCCGGAATTCTTAAGTTTGGATGTAAAATAATAGCATCTGGGAATTTAGCATTAGGGTTTTCGTCAAAGATATGAATCTCTAAATCAGTATTTTGTTTTTTAAAATATTCATAGACAGCCTTTCCTTCAACACCGAAACCGACTATGGCGATTTTTTGTTTTTCTTTAATGTCTCTAAGTTTCATTAGTTGACATAGTACCTTATCCGTGATATTCTGTAAAGAGATTGATTTCGCCTTTTAATTTTATAGGAGATTTGCCATGTTAGTTTTCCCAGGTGAAACAAAAGATTTGGTGTGGATTGGTCGTTTCGGATTAATAGGATTTAACTTCTATTGGTATCGACATGAATCTGTTAAAATAACAAAAGAGGAGGTTATGGAAACAGGTGTCACTGATGGGAACGTTTTAATCCATAGAGAAATAATACCAGCTCTTGTCTGTGCTCAGAAAAGACTTATGTTTGACGGATATGGAATTTGTATTAAGGAAGGGTGGAGACCCGAAGCTTTATACAAATTGATTTACAAGAGGCGCGTGGAGCGCAACGGGCAAAAAGAAGCAGACAGTATCTTTAATATGAAGGACATGTTCCACGCAAGCGGGAAGTCTGTCGATGTAGTTTTGTGGGACTTCAAAAAAGGAGAAGAAGTCCAAATGCGTGACTGCAATGATGGAGTACCCGCATTTTTCTATGGCTTTTACGAAGACATGAAAGATGAAAAAGCTAGGATGTACCACGAACTCCAAACATTACTGAAGGTAGCGATGTTCCAAGCTGGTTTTGAGTTTGGGACGAAAAGAGAATACTTTCATTACAATTTTAAAAATTATATTTTTTAGATTGTAGTCTCAGAGAGGCTCATTTATTTTAAATGAGCCTCTCTTTTTACACAAAAACGTAATCAATAATTTTTCTTTCCAAGTCTGCTTTTTTTACTTTTATTTTTACTTTGTCACCTAGGCGGTATTTTTTTCCGTGGCGTTTGCCTGTGATTGTTCGAGATTTTTCATCAAAAGTGTAATAGTCATCGTCCATGTTTCGCAGACTTACCATTCCTTCAGATTTTGAGTGTTCTTCTTCTACATAGATACCCCACTGCGTCACACCAGAAATAATACCAGGGAATGTTTTTCCAATTCGCTCTGTCATGTATTCTACCTGTTTATATTTTATAGATCCACGTTCTGCTTCTGATGCAGTTTTTTCCATCTCTGAAGAGTGCAATGAAAGAGTATTGTACTCTTCAAGCATTTTTTGTGAAGGTGTTTTTCCTGCGATATAGAGTTTCATTAAGCGATGCACCATCATATCTGGGTATCTGCGAATAGGGGAGGTAAAGTGCGCGTAATGTTTGAACGCAAGCCCGTAATGCCCGACATTTTTTGTTGAATACACTGCCTTTGCCATTGAACGAATTGTTGATGTTTGAATGAGTGTTTGCTCTGCTGTGCCTTCTGCTTTGAGGAGTATTTCATTGATGTCTTTTGATGAGACTTCTCCTTCTTTTATTTTTAGTTCATATCCAAGGTTGTTTAAAAGTGCAACAAGGGCAACCAATCTTTCTGGATCTGGTTTTGGGTGTACGCGATATACGAATTGTCCCTTTTTCTCGCCTATTTTTTTTGATGCATACTCTGCTACTTTCTTGTTTGCCAAGAGCATGAAGTCCTCAATCATCTTATGTGTATCTCCACGTACTTTACGTATTACATCAATTGGCACACCTCTATCATCTAAAACAAACTTTACTTCATCTGTCTCAAGTGAGATTGCGCCAGCTGCAAACTTTTGTTTGCGGATTTTGTACGCGAGGTCATTGAGTTTTTTAAGTTCATCATAGAAAAGTCCTTTTTTGTCATCTAGTATCTTTTGTGCGTCTTCATAGCTGAACCGTTTGTCTGACTTGATGACTGTCTCTCCAAACCACTGGTCAATGATTGTTGGCTCCCCGTCGCTCTTAAAGCTGTCTTTGTGAAATGTGAAAACTGCCGAAAAGGCAAGGCGCTCTACGTCAGGCATCAAACTACAGATGTTGTTTGAGAGAGCTTCTGGGAGCATCGGTATCGTGCGGTCAACGAGGTAGATGGAGGTAGCACGGCGTGTTGCTGCGTTGTCGATATCTCCTCCAGGAGTGACATAATGTGTCACGTCTGCAATATGAATTCCTATCTCAACGTTACCATTTTCTAGCTCTTCAAAAGAAAGAGCGTCGTCAAAATCTTTTGCTGTTTCCGGGTCGATGGTGAATGTCGTGACATCTCGCATGTCACGTCTATTCTGTATTTCCTTTGTAATTTCATCTTTTGCTGTTCTTTCTATCTCTTTTGCGATTATCTCAACTTGCTCTGGAAAACCAATGCGTAATCCTTTATCAAGCACGATGGCCTGCATTTCAACATCGTTATCTCCGGGGGTTCCTAGGATTTCAAGCACTTCTCCTTTTGGGTTTTTCTTACCGTCTTCCCAGCTAGTTATTTTTACAAGAGCTTTTTGTCCATCTTTTGCATTTTTTGCTTTTCCGCCGGGGACGAAAATATCCACATACATTTTGGGGTCTTGTGGATTCAGAAAAAAGAATCCATTGCCTTTTTCAAGAGTACCAACAAATTCCATTTTTGCGCGCCATATTATTTCTATTATTTCACCTGACGTCTGTCTCCCGGGGATTTTTGAATGTAGAAGTACACGTACTTTGTCGCCGTTAAGGGCCATGTTTAAAAAGGAGGGAGCTATTTCAATATCTTCATCTCTGTCTTCAACTAGCACAAATCCTATCCCCTTTGCCGTCATCTTGAGCGTTCCCTCAAGTTCTCTTTCTTCTGTTTGTTTGTTTTTTGTATCTTTTGTCATTAGTGAGAGTATAGCTTAATATAATTTAAAGTAAACAAAAACAAAAAAACTTGGCATGTAGCCAAGTTTGTTTGTTTTTGTTTACAAAGTAGAATTTATTCTTCTCCTTCGTCAAACTTTTTATCTGCCTGGACTGTTTCTTCGGGAACAATAGATCCCGCTGCGTCAGTCGTGAATTTTTTCTCACCTGTATATTCAGGTTTCTCCTCAGGTTTTTTAAAAATATTTTCAAATGGATTTTTCATAATTTTAAGTAAATATTTAATATTTTTTAAGCGCGACCTTTCCTGTCATTGACTAAAATCATTTAGTATGTTATTATCATTGACAGTGCTCTTTAAAACATTATACCAAAAACTTTGAATTAACAGGAGGGTAGAAATGTGAATAAGCAATTTTACGAAGAATTACTTAAAACACTGTTGGAAAAGAGGCAGATACCTCTTCAGGGAGAAATAAACCGCGAGTGTTTTGAAATGGTAAATCACTCGTTGATGTATCTAAATGCCAAAGATACTAATACAGAAATAAAACTCCTCATTAATAGTAATGGTGGAAATACCGGATATGGTCTTGTTGTCTATGATGCGGTTGTTTCATCTTCCGCGCCTGTCACAGGTATTGTGATAGGTCCTGCTCACTCTATGGCAGCGGTTGTCCTCCAAGGGTGTACAAAAAGAGTCGCAACACCGAACTCGAATATATGTATACACAATATTAATACACCAGTAGAGGTGCCTCTTTATTTAGACGAGACAACGTCTTCAGCTGGAGAACTCGATGTTGATAAGGTTCGGGAAAGTCTCTCAAGGGATACTAAGAGCATGCAGAGTATCTGCAGGATTATTTCAGAAAGATCTAACCTGAGTATCTTTGATATTATTAAGATGTCCAATTCTGGGGAGATTATCTCAGCGAAGGACGCGAAGTCTTATGGTCTAATAGATAAGGTTATAAACAAGGCTATGTAAATAGCGTACAGCCGTTTTGCGAAAGCAAAACGGCTGTTTTTTTATAAATGATGTTGGTTTTTTTTCATCACTTCATTATATACATCCAGAATTTGTTTTTTTACTTTAGCCGGCTCGGGGATTCCCTTGGCGATGAATTCTCTCTTTTCACCGGCAGTTTGAATATGCACGTTACCAAAATCAATGAGTGTGGCGATAAGCCCATGCACTTCTGTGGTGATGTCTTGTATTCTATCTAATCTGAAAGTAGATACTTCTCTGGAAAATAAACCTTTTTGTTCTATGTCTATAATACGTTTGTCTGTGACAATAAGAATGTCTAGATAGTAGTCGGTCCAGATGACAAAAAATGTGACCCACACAAAGATGAGCCAGAGCGAGGTAAGTATTATATAAAGAAAAGTTTCATTGCCCGCTATTTCAATAAAGCCCGATGTTTTTAAAAGACTTATTCCAATTATTACTATGACTGGCAGTAAAAGCAAGAATACAAGAAAGAGCGTTTCGGCAAATAATATAAACCAATGCTTTCTCACTTGCAGAATAATTTTTTCATCTTTGTCTAATTTTATCATAATGATACTGTGTAAGAGATTATGGCAAAAAACATAACACCAAATAGAATAAGCAGTCCTGCAAAGTAAAGAATGCCCATAAGCCCTGTTTTTACAGGCTTGAATCCGTAAGATTTCCAGTGGTAAAAAAGTATAATACTCATAATCGAAACAAGGGAAAACACAACCCCAAATGTTATCCAAAGGATTTTTGGGCTTATTGCGATGCTTATCGCTACCTCTGCAGTTTTTTGTATTCCAGGGAACATGTACTAATTAGTATACATCAATATTTACTGTCAGCAAAAGAAATATTGACCTTTTGTCAGTCTTTTGGTAGTATATGCGCCATGTTAAAGATTAGACTACAAAGAGTAGGAAGGAAGAACAACCCGGCTTTTCGGATTGTTGTTACTGACTCAAAGAGAGGGCCAAAAAGTGGCGACAATGTTGAGCTTATTGGTTCATATAATCCTCATTCAAATGAGATTCAGATAGATGGTGATAGAGTTAAGCACTGGATGTCTGTAGGTGCGCAGGTTTCTGACACGATGCACAACCTGCTCATAAGGGAAAAGATAATAGAAGGTAAGAAAATAAACGTACTTCCAAAGAAAAGTCCTATAGTAAAGGAAATTACAGAGGAAGAGAAGAAAGCACAGGAAGCAAAAGCTGAGGCGGATGCCGAAGTCCCGTCTGAGAGCGGGAAAGAAGCTCCAGCAGAAACTAAAACAGAAGAGCCCGAAGAGAAAACAGAAGAGACTAAAGAGGAAGCTCCAGTAGAAGCTAAGGAAGAAGAAACACCCAAAGAGGAAACTAAAGAAGAACCCGAAACTCCTAAAGAAGAAGTAAAGGAAGAAACACCTAAAGAGGAAGCCAAGGAAAAACCCGAAGCTCCCAAAGAGGAAACAAAAGAAGAAGTAAAAGCTGAGGCGTAAGCCGAAGTCCCGCCGATAAGCGGGAAGAAAAAAGCTGAATAATAAAAACCCGCGCTCGGCGCGGTTTTTTTGTTTACTGATGTAGCGTTAGAGAAATATGTAAATATTTATGTTCGATATTGGACATTGAACATAAAAAGATTTTTCTTTTAAATTTACAGAGTAATCCATAGTTTGTAAAAAATAAAAATATGTTATTATTTCAAAGTTGATTGGTTAGCAATCAACTTTTGTTCTTTCATAAACTTAAAAAAGAGGTGTAACTGATGAAAATCAGAAATATTTTATTTGTACTTGCAACTTACTTTACTGCTATATCTTTATCATTAGCGGATCAAGTAATATACGAGCCTGGACCCGAAGATGGAGTGGATGTGTGGCTTTCGTCATATTACGATTATGGCGACGATTATGGTGTTGACGACTGGAAACTTCAAGCTGGTGGATGGGGAGATGAATATAATTTCCTTATCAAGTTTGATGTTACTGGTTTACAACAAAACCCAACTTCCGCTGAGATGTGGATGCTTCCGTATGATCGAGGAGATTCATCAACACTTGTAAGTATGTATATGGATCTTCTTGTTGAGGATTGGGATGAAAATACTGGATGGTATGACCAATTAGGTAGACAGTCGTTGTATCTAGCTTCAGCACCAATACTTGGTTTCTGGTACGGTCTTAATATAACCAGTATTTACAATGATTGGAAATCTGGCACATATCCCAACTATGGTTTTGGTTTTCGTCCAACAGGTACGGATAACCAGTTTTCACAGTTTTATAGCTCGGATTTGCCTTTCGCGTATCGCTGGGCAAGACCAAAGCTCATCGTGACGTATGATGGTGCGAACCTTGCGTTCCCACTTGCTGGTTATACGCCGTATACTGTGCCGGTTAATGCTATTGTAGATCATTCCGTGAGTACGGGGTTTAATTGCCCAGACTACGTTGTTACGGCATATACCGGAGAAAGAGGTGAGTTGCAATATGGGATATCTGACTGGAATTCAACTATTACAAGTTCAGCATGTCCTAAAGAAAAATTGTATGGTTTTGCGCAAAATGGATTAGTTCCATTTAGTATAAATGGGCAGTATAATGCGCCTGATAAGAATGGCAACAATCTGTTCTTGTCCTATGATGGACACACTGGCTATGATTATCCTGTTGGTGATAATGTTGGTGTTTATGCAGCAGCAACTGGTGTTGCATATGCATATGACAGCGGTATGATGATTGTGCATTCAAGTGGTTACACTACATACTATCTACATCTTTCATCTCAACTTATAGGCGATGGACAACCAAGTCAACCCGTATCAAAAGGTTCTTGGATTGGGCAAACAGGAGATGGGCATCTACACTTTACTGTTAAAAAGTATGATGGAACTCGTGTTGATCCATATGGATGGAAAGGTGAATGGGGAACGGATCCTCTTCAAGTCGACGGAGCAGACAATGTCTGCCTCTGGGAAAATTGTCAGTGGTGGTAATATTTATATAATTACTACACGTTGACACAAACCCCTTGTTATTAAAGCAAGGGGTTTTCTTTAAATGTTTAATCAATAAATTTGAGGGTTGAAATGACGGCGTTAAGAAATTCGGATTGATTTTCGCGATCTTGTGTATCTACGCTTAAGTTAAATATATTTCCTTTATAAGAAAAGAGGATTCTTTCTAGAGAATATTGTGAATTATACTGTATGATTTTTGCTTCATCAATATTGTATTCTTCCCAGTTAATTATGGGATTTAATTTATTATTAAATGTTTGTGTTTGTAAATATTCTTGCAAGGAACCTGTCCACCTGTTAGTAAGAAAACGAACCCCTATTGTTGGAGGAGTTTGTCCGGGTGAGATTATTGTTTTTTGCGAAAGAGTTATAAACGAACCTCCACATGTAGATATTTTTTTATGATATCCAGACTCAGTTCCAATAAACACTTTGTACATATACCACCCACTCGGATATTTAAACTCATACCCATATTCTTCATTTCTGCAAGTATCCCAATTCGCAATCGCTTCTTCTGAAACATCTATTGTCTCAAATTCTTTTGAGACGTCTTTATCCAAAAGACTAGTCTTGTCTTTATCAATCTCCTTATTACCTATTATGGGATTATATACTCTCGGAGATTCGGATACGGGGATGTGGATTATGCTTGCAGTATCTTCTTTATTTTCTTCAAAATTTTTACTGATTATTGCTATTGAGATTATTGATATTACTATCAGTAAAATAATTATTTTTGTTTTATTTTTCATACGTGCATTATACAGATAAGTATGTTTGCAGGCAATATATTCTGATTTTTAGATTTGAAAGGATTTGTCTAAAGTGTAGTCTGCTTGTGAGAGTTTGTTTTTTTAAAATATCTGTTGTTCTTATCGTTATTATCGTGTACTATTTGTGTTGGATTTTTGATCTTTATAACATTTAGGAGATGTGTAATGCATTTAAAATATATTATTATTTGTGCCGTTTTGTTCTTCGCAATTGTTGTGATTTATTCAAATATTGATACAGAAGCTGAAATTGATTCACAACTTGTTCGTGTAGATACTTTTGATACAAAAGAAAAACTTGAACCGATGATACACGAAGTTCATATTGCTCCACAGATACCCATAAGAGAATCAATTCAAACTAATGTAGAAAAATTAGTAGAGCTGAACGGGAGTTTTGATTATATAGAAGTTGAACTCGAATGTGAGAGTTTTTTTAAGGTTGGAGAAAAGAAAACTTGCATCGCTCAGTATTCCGACAAGGAAGAAGGCGATACTGTTTATCTTGAAGATAAACCACTTAAACGCAATGCAAGTAAAATTGAATTGTTGCCACTCAGTAACACTCCTCCAGCTTCTGTAGTCGCTGAAGGTGATTTGTTCAAGATTGAACAGATGTATAATGAAAAACTTTTAGAATCACACGAGTTGAATTAGTTTGAATAAATGTATTTATATTGCATCAGTTTTTTTGTTTATATCCTGCTTTTTAAATCAGGATATTTTTTTTGTTGACAAATCATCCTGATTTAATATAATTTTCATTAGCAGTGGCGTTTTGGTCGAACGACAAACTGCAAAGACTTTTTTAGTAGATATAGATAGAAAGAAATACGATGGAAAAAGACGCACAATTTCTAGAATTCGTTGTAAAGGAATTAGTTGACAATCCTGACAGCGTAAAGGTTGAGAGGACTGTTGACGAGATGGGTGTTCTTATCACTTTGGATGTACATCCAGACGATATGGGCAAAATCATCGGACGATCAGGAAACACAGCGAAAGCTATCCGTACACTTCTTCGTGTAGTGGGTATGAAAAATGACGCTCGTGTTAACCTAAAGATCAACGAGCCGGAAGGCGGAAGAGGTCCAAACACTGCAACTGCAACCGCAACTGCTAGTGTTGATCAGGCTATGGAAGAGCTTAAAGCTTAACCTCAAACTAAATGTAAAAAAAGAAAGACCGTGCTACTATAAGTAGCACGGTCTTTTTGAACAATAATTTTTTACAAAACTTGCGGGAAAAGGTTCGACCTTAAGGAGGAGCGAAGTGACGGAGAAAGGTCGAACCTTGAGGAGTAAGTTTTAATACTAGAGATTTAAATTAGCATCATGATATTCCATATTATTACAATTTTCCCAGAAATGTTTCGCTCGTACACAGACGAGTCTATTCTTCTGCGGGCACAGAAAAAAAAGTTGATAAATATAAAATTTTACAACCCTCGCGATTTTACAAAAGATAAACATAAAAAAGTTGACGACAGTCCATACGGCGGTGGTCCGGGAATGGTGATGCAGGCAGACCCAATATTGCGTGCAGTTGCGAAAGCGCGTGGGAGAAAGAAGAACGTAAAAATAATTATGTTCTCACCTTCCTGTAAGCAGTTTACGAATATTTACGCAGAGACACTTTCAAAAAAATATAAAGATATTATTTTAATAGCTGGACGTTATGAGGGGGTAGACGCGCGAGTAAAAAAAGTGTTAAAGGCGGAGGAGTTATCTATCGGTCCATACGTACTTACCGGAGGGGAAGTGCCAGCGATGGTTGTGGTGGACGCAATATCGCGACAGATTCCCGGAGTGCTTGGGCATAGCGAATCACTGGAAGAAAAAAGAATATCAAGTTCTGAAATGTACACACGACCAGAGGTCGTTAAGTACAAAAATAAAAACTATAAAGTCCCAAAAGTTCTTCTCTCAGGAGACCATAAGAAAATAGAGGAGTGGAGAAAGGGGAGATAGTGGTCAACCTGCCACGTTGACCACTAAACCAAGGTTGACATGGTTTTGTGTTTGGGTATTATATACATATAAATTATACATATAAAATATACTTATCATGAAAACAACCCAAGTATTTACCAGCACAATCTCACCTGAGGTTATTGATTGGGTGAACGCATACGCAAAAAAGGTAAAATGTACTCGCCGAGAGGTTTTGGAGGATGCGCTTTTGCGGTATAAAAAAGAAGTGAAGCAAAAACAAATGCGTGATGGATTTAAAAGGGCTGCGCTTGATAGCGGTACATTGGAATTTGCAGAATGGGGGATGGATGACTACTCTGATATTGTTAAATAATATGAAAATAAAACAAAAGGATATTTTCTGGGCTAATTTAAATCCATCGAAGGGGTCTGAGCAAGCGGGCAAAAGACCTGTGGTAGTGATTTCCGCGGGAGCAATGAATGACAATATGCCTATTTGTATTGTCTGTCCAATAAGTGGACAGGTAAAAGAGTATCCCGCCTGTGTTGTGCTTTTAAAATCAAAACATAATGGTTTAAAAAAAGATTCAGAAATTTTAACATTCCAAATTAGAACGATTTCTCAGGACAGGCTTACGAAGAAAATCGGCAATATTTCTACCTCGCAATTAAAATCAGTATTTGATGGACTTAGGGATGTTTTACTAACGACGTAGGGCTCGGAAACGTACAAACTGAAACAAAGGGGTCTGACCCCAAAAAATGTACAAGAAAATGAACGAGGTTCGACCTCGTTCACCCCCCCCCAGCGGATTCTTGCATTTTTAGGGTGGGTTTTGCTCGTAGTCCCCAAAGTGCTCCTCTCAGGAAATTATAAGAAGATAGAGGAGTGGAGAGAAGGCAAAGATAGTGGTCAACCTGCCACGTTGACCACTATCTTTGCAAATTTTTGGCTTAAGACTATACTTAATATATTATGGCAACAATAACTATTCCCAAAAAAATAGAAAAAGAGCTATCCATCGCTTCTCGTGAAATAGGTATTTCAAAGGAAGATTTTTTGATCAATGCGACTTTATATTACGCTAGTTCTTTGCAGGGTAAACGAGAATTAAATAAAGAACTTAACGCGTGGGAAAAAATATCCAACAAAGACCTTTTAGAGTTTGAGAAAAGAATATGAAAATGAAGAAAGGGGATGTTTGTATTGTAAATTTATCTGAAGGTGCCGGTCGTGAGCAATATGGCGAAAGACCGGCAGTTTTAATTTCAAATACAAAAACAGATATTGCGGTAGTGATTCCTCTTACTACAAATCTTGAAGCACTAAGGTTTCCTTATGTTTTGGCAATTTTACCAGACAAGTACAACAATCTTGCACAAGAATCAGCAATTCTGATTTTTCATATCAAGGCAGTAGACAAAACAAGAATTACAAAGGTTGTTGGAAGGATAAACAGAGAGATGCAAAAGAAAATCAATATAATTTTAAAAAATATGTTGAAATTATAAAAACACTAGACGTCCGACGTCTAGTGTTTTTTTGTACTGCAGGGGTGGCATGATGTATAATAGATGGCATGTTGGAGGGAATAATATTTGGAATAATTCAAGGTATTGTGGAATGGCTTCCTGTAAGCTCGGAGGGTGTTATTGTTTTGATTAAGGTAAATTTTTTTGGCGGGGGAGGGCTTGAAGATATCATAAAATTTGCCCTTTTTTTGCATCTCGGTACTGCTTTGGCAGCTGTTGTATATTTTAGAAAAGATGTAGTGGAAATATTCAAAACTCTTTTTAATTATAAAAGCGCTACAGAAGAAAATAAAAAGATATTTAATTTTCTTTTTATCGCAACATTGATAAGTGGAGTGTTTGGTTTAATATTACTCAAAACACTTTCTGGAGCAGAGAATGCTTTAGGGGGTTCATCTGATGTTGTGAATTTTACAATAGGAGTACTCCTTCTTATAACAGCGTACTTACAGTTTAAAAAAAGCAAAGTAACTTCTATTAGAACATCTAAAGATATTAAAATGTCTGACGGTCTCGTGTTGGGCGTAGTCCAGGGTTTCGCCGCACTTCCTGGGCTTTCTCGGTCAGGACTTACTGTTGCATCTTTGCTTTTGAGGAAGTTTGATGAAGAGTATGCTTTGAAACTCAGTTTCCTTATGAGCATACCAATAGTGTTGGCAGGGAATGTTCTTTTAAATATTAAAGATTTTAATCTGACGTCTGAAAATCTTTTTGGTTTCTTTTTCTCGTTTATTTTTGGAGTGGCGACTATACATGTTTTGTTTAAGGTTGCGAAGAAAGTTAATTTTGCATATTTTGTTTTGATATTTGGTTTATTGATGATAGGGTCTTTGTTTTTCTGAATATTTAATAAGTACAAGTTATCCCCAATATTGTATTTGGGATAATTGACAAAAGATTCATTATGAGTATAATCGTTGTCAATGCTTGAAAGATTGAGTTAATGGTGATTCTCCTCGTTTTAAAGAAGTTTAATAACAGTCCTAGCTATTTTGCTAAATAAATTTATTACTAGCTAGTTTTATACATACTAATTAATAAAGGGTACGTTTACCCTGTTTTTTGCTTTATATATGAGAGAAAAAAAATATTTTTCAAGGTACAAGAAACCACTTGTGGATTTCCCAAATTTCGTAGATACACAGTTAAAGTCGTACAAATTACTCGTAGAAGAAAGGTTAAAAGAGACATTTAAAGAGTTTTCTCCAATAAGCGATTATTCAGACAAAAAGTTTGAGATAGCGTTTACGAGCATAGAGCTTTCTAAGCCAAAATACGACGAACAGTACGCAAAAGAAAATAAACTTACATATGATGCACCTCTCCGTGCAAAAGTAAAACTTCATAATAAAACGCTAGGTACAAGTAAAGAGCAAGAGATATTCATGGCGGATTTTCCAGTGATGACCGACCATGGTACTTTCATTATCAATGGCGTTGAGCGTGTAGTTGTTCCACAACTAGCACGTTCTTTTGGCGTTTCATTTACAGTACAGGAATTGAAAGGTAAAAGATATTTTGGAGCAAAGATAATCCCTGGACGTGGCGCATGGGTTGAATTGGAGTCAGAGGCTGACGGGGCTCTATATGTAAGAATTGATAAAAAAAGAAAATTCCCAGTTACTTCACTTTTACGCGCATTTGGAATCTCCACAGAAGATGAGATAAGAAATGCCTTTAAAGGCAATGACTCTGCGAAGGAATGTATAGATATTACACTAGAAAAGGATCCCGCGGAAACAGCTCAAGATTCTTACATAGAAATACACAAACGTTTAAGGGATGGAGAGCTCGCAACTCCCGAGAATGCAAAAGAATTTATAAACAGCATATTCAGTCCCGAGAAATACGATCTGTCCGAGGTTGGAAGATTTAAATTCAATAAAAGATTTAATAAAGATAAAAGCAAGGAAGCTTTGGAGCAAAGAACAATATCTGCAGATGACCTAGTGACTATTATTTTAAATATTTGTACATTGAACGCTACACCCGGAGCTATGCCTGATGATATTGATCATCTTGGTTCAAGGAGGATACGTCCAGTTGGTGAGATGCTTCAGCAAAAAATAAGGGTTGGAATGTCACAAATAAAAAGGAATATACAGGATAGAATGTCAACAATAGATGCTGATACTGTATTACCTGTGCAGTTCATAAGTCCAAGACCATTGCAGGCGCGAATAAAAGAGTTTTTTGCGACAAATCAATTATCTCAGTTTATGATGCAATACAATATTCTTGCAGAGATAGAAAGTTTAAGAACAGTGTCAGCGTTGGGTCCTGGCGGGCTTACTCGAGAGCGAGCAGGTCTTGAAGTTCGTGATGTTCACTCTTCTCACTATGGACGTTTGTGTCCAATTCATACACCTGAAGGTCCAAATATCGGACTTATTTTGAGGTTTGCAACTCACGCTCGGGTAAATGACATGGGAATGCTCGAAACTCCATACGCAAAGGTTAAAAATGGAAAGATAACAGGAGAAATTATTTACCTGGATGCTTTAGAAGAAGAAAATTTCAATATAGCCCACGCTTCTGTTCCTTATGATGAGAACGGTAATATTACTGAAGATAGAGTAGAGGTTAGAGAAAAAACAAAACCCGCACTTGTAAACAGAGAAGATGTAGACTTTATAGACGTGGCACCAAATCAGGCATTCTCTATCGCAACGTCAATGATACCGTTTCTTGAGCATAATGATGCAAACAGGGCGCTCATGGGTTCAAATATGCAAAAACAAGCAACTCCTTCAGTCGTTCCTGAAGCACCTCTTGTTGCTACAGGTATGGAACAATCTGCAGCAGGGGACACAAGGAGGGTCATTCTTGCGGAAGAAGATGGCGAGGTGATAGTAATTGATGCTAAGAAGGTTGTTTTGAAAGGTAAAAACGGTAAAGAGTATAAACATAAACTTGTAAATTATTCAAGAAATAATGGATTTACTGTTTTTCACCAGAGAGCAGTGGCCTCACTTGGGCAAAAAGTGAAAAAAGGAGATTGTCTTGTAGATACATCATCTTCTGATGGAGGACAGATGGCACTTGGGCAAAATATGCTTGTTGCATTTATGGCATGGGGTGGAGCAAACTATGAGGATGCAATCATTATTTCTGAAAGAGTTGTTAAAGATAGTCGTTTCAATAGTATTCACATGGATGAGTTTGTTATTAATGTGCGCGATACAAAGCTCGGGCCGGAAATCACAACGCACGACATACCAAATATTGGTGAGATAAAATTAAAGGATCTTGATGAAGATGGGATTATACGTATTGGCGCGGAAATCAGACCTGGCGACATTCTTGTAGGAAAGATTACACCTAAGGGTGAAGCGGAATTAACTCCGGAAGAGAGGTTACTGAGATCTATTTTTGGAGAGAAGGCCCGTGATGTAAAAGATACGTCAATGCGAATGCCTCATGGAAAACAAGGGCGTGTTATTGGAGTTAAAGTATTTTCAAGAGAGAATGGTGATGCGCTAGACAGTGGAATAATAAAAAGAATACATATTGAAGTTGCTCAACTTCGTAACATATCAGTTGGTGACAAGCTTGCAGGACGTCACGGTAATAAAGGTGTTATCTCAATGATTCTTCCCGAAGAGGATATGCCATACATGAAAGACGGAAAACCAGTGGATGTGATACTTACACCTCTTGGTGTTCCTTCACGTATGAACCTCGGACAGATACTAGAGCTTCATTTAGGGCTTGCAGCGAATGAACTTAACTATCAAGCAATCACACCCGCATTCATGGGTGCGACGGTTCCTGAGGTTAGAGAAGAATTAAAGAAAGCCGGATTTAGAGAAGATGGAAAAATGAAACTCTACGACGGTAGAACAGGTGAGTCATTTGAACAAGATGTATCTGTAGGGTATATGTATATATTGAAACTTCACCACATGGTTGAAGATAAGATACACATGCGATCAATCGGTCCGTACTCACTTATTACTCAGCAACCTCTCGGAGGTAAAGCTCAAGGTGGAGGACAGAGATTTGGAGAGATGGAAGTATGGGCGCTTGAGGGATATGGTGCATCAAATATCCTAAGGGAAGTGCTCACAATAAAATCAGATGACATTATTGGAAGATCTAATGCTTTTGATTCCATTGTAAAAGGTGAAGATATAAAAGAGATGCACATGCCGGAATCATTTAATGTGTTGATGCACAATCTTAAAGGTCTATCTCTTGATGTTGAATTAATAAAACAAGACAAGAAATAAATTACTCATAACTTAAAATCAATCAAATATTATGACCAGTAAAATTTCTAATAATCCAGATGGAACAAAACCCAGAGTGGAAGATTTTGATTCAATATCAATCAAACTTGCTTCACCTGAAAAAATAAAAGAGTGGTCTTCCGGGGAAGTAACAAAACCTGAAACAATCAACTATCGTACTCAACGTAGTGAACGTGGAGGTCTTTTTGACGAGAGAATATTTGGTCCAGAAAAAGACTATGAATGTTATTGTGGTAAATACAAAAGAATTAGATATAAAGGTATTGTGTGTGAAAAATGTGGCGTAGAAATAACACGCTCTATCGTTAGAAGAGAGAGGATGGGACACATTGAGCTTGCTTCTCCTGTAACTCACATCTGGTTCTTGAGAGGTATTCCCTCAAGGATAGGACTTCTTTTGGGCGTTCCTGCAATGCATCTTGAAAAGGTGATATATTTTGCCGGTTATATCGTTACAAAAGTAAATGAGGACGAGAAAGCAAGAGTTCTTAAAGACCTTGATTCAGAATATAAAGCAAAAGTGAAAGCTGTAAGCGACGAAAGATCAAAAGAAAAATTAAAAGAACTTTTAGTCGCAACAAAGAAAGACATATCTGACCTAAAAGAAGGTGCTGTATTGGATGAGTCTTCTTATCATAGATTTTCTATAAAATTTGGAACAATATTTGAAGCCGGAATTGGAGCAGAAGCAATATATGATATTTTTAAAAAACTTAACCTCGAAAAACTTTTAGAAGAACTTATTTCAAAAGTTGACGGTGCAAGTGCTGTTGAAAAACCTAAACTCAAGAAAAGAATAAGTCTTGTGAAATCGCTTATTAATTCAGGTGTGCGTCCGGAGTGGATGTTTCTTACTGTGATTCCGATAACACCACCGGCACTTCGTCCGATGGTTGCTCTTGAGGGTGGAAGACATGCGACTTCAGATGTTAATGATCTGTATAGGCGTGTTATAAACAGAAATAACAGATTGAAAAAGTTGAAAGACATTGGAGCACCCGAAGTTATTTTACGAAATGAAAAAAGAATTCTGCAAGAAGCTGTAGACTCTCTTATAGACAACTCAATAAGAAGAACACAGTCTACTGTAATGAGTCAGGCGCAGAAAAGAGCTCTTAAGTCCCTAGCTGATTCCTTGAAAGGGAAGCAAGGTCTTTTCAGGCAGAATCTTCTTGGTAAACGCGTTGATTATTCCGGAAGGTCTGTGATTGTTGTGGGTCCAACTTTGAAATTGAATCAATGTGGACTACCAAAGAAAATGGCACTTGAACTTTTCAGACCATTTGTTATATCAAAAATACTTGACAGAGAACTAGCTTTCAACATAAGAGGTGCCGGAAAACTTATTGATGAAAAAGAACCAGAAGTGTGGGCTATTCTTGAAGAGGTGATAGAAAATAAATATGTATTACTTAACCGTGCTCCTACTTTGCACAGATTGGGAATTCAGGCGTTTAACCCTATTTTGATCGAGGGTAACGCTATTCAAGTTCATCCACTTGTTTGTTCAGCGTTTAACGCGGACTTCGACGGAGACCAGATGGCGGTACATGTTCCTCTTTCAAAGGAGGCGCAAAAAGAAGCTGGAGAGCTGATGGCTGCCAACAAGAACCTATTGGGTCCTGGAAATGGTGAGCCAATCGTTAATCCATCACTTGATATTGTTCTTGGATGTTACTGGATGACAAAGATTATAGATGGCGATAAAGGTGAGGGAAAAATTTTCCCTTCACCCAATAATGCGATTACTGCTTATGATTTTGATATAGTTGGATTTAGAACAAAGATCAAAGTGCTTCCTACGGATGGTCCGAAGTATGCAGAATTTGAAGGAAAGCCTTTTGAAACGACAGTTGGGAGACTTCTTTTTAACAGTGTCTTGCCTTCAGATTTTGCATATATAAACGGAGAGATAAATAAGAAAGTATTGGCGGGCATAGTAAATGACATGATAGAATATTATGGATTTGATGCAACTCCGGCAATTTTAGACAAGATAAAAGATTTTGGATATAAATATGTTACAAGGTCGGGTATTACTTGGGCACTTGATGAGGTTAGTGTACCAAAAGAGAAAAAAGGTATTATTGCTGCTGCAAGAGAAAAAGCAGATGAGGTTTCAGCTCAATTTGGAGAAGGTCTTTTGTCTGAAGAAGAAAGATACAGAAAGACAATAGAAGTATGGCAGGGGGCAAAAGATGAAATAGAAAAAGTAATACCAGCAACGTTAGACCCAGATGGTCCTGTTAGTGACATGCTTAATTCTGGTGCTAGGGGTTCCATCTCGCAGATTGTTCAGATGGCAGGGATGAAAGGTCTTATTGTGAACACAGCAGGTCGTACTATCGATTTCCCGATTATCCCATCTTCAAAAGAAGGTCTTTCTCCGATAGAATATTTTGTTACTACTCATGGTTCCCGAAAAGGTCTTGCCGATACAGCGCTTAATACTGCAAAAGCGGGATATCTTACACGTAGACTTGTAGATGTTGCGCAGGATGCAATTATTTCTGAAGAAGATTGTAAGGAGAAAGAAGGTAAAAGAGTTACTGCCGAAAATCTTGTTGGGTTTGAAATACCTATTTCAAAAAATATTCGTGGAAGGATATTGAGCAAAGATGCTGTAGATAGTAAAGGTAAAGTTATCTTTAAAAAGGGTGCACTGTTGCACAAAAAAGACGCACAAGAGATTGAAGAAGCTGGAGTTGAAGAAGCATATGTTCGTTCACCTCTTACGTGTAAATCGTCTTATGGTGTATGTAGGACATGTTACGGTCTTGATACCGGTAGAAACAAGCTTATTAAGCTTGGAGAGGCTGTAGGTATTATTGCAGCTCAAGCGATTGGAGAGCCAGGAACACAGCTTACTATGAGGACGTTCCACGCAGGTGGTATTGCTTCAGTAGGTGGAGATATTACACAAGGTCTTCCACGTGTTGAAGAAGTGTTTGAAAGGCGTATTCCTAAGAGTGCTGCTATTATTAGTAGCGTGGACGGAGAAGTGATTGAGATAGAGGATTCTCCTGAGGGAAAGAAAATAGTTGTACTCCCTGATGTTGGAGAAGGAAAATCAAAAAAGAATGAAAAAATCGAACATTATGTTCTTCCAAAAAGAATGTCACTTGTAAAAGTTGGAGACAAGATAAAAAAGGGTGACCTGTTGACCGATGGTTCTGCAGATATAGCTGAGATGTTTAAATACGGAGGAAAAGATAGAGCTGAAAATTACATCATCAATGAAATAAATAAGATTTATGAACTTCAGGGTGCATCTATCGCCAGGAAACACATCGAGGTGATTATAAGGCAGATGTTCTCCAGAAGAAAAATAAAAGAGATAGGAGACGCAAAGTTTGCTATAGGTGAGGTTGTTGAGTATGCAGAGTTTGTAAAAGAAAACAAAAGAGTTAAAGATGAGGGAGGTGAAGAGGCGCAAGCTGATGCAGTTGTTTTAGGAATTTCAGATGTTGCACTTACTACAAAAAGTTGGTTGTCTGCGGCATCGTTTGAGAATACGACTCGTATACTTATTGATGCAGCTGTTAAAGGAAAGGTAGACACTCTGCGAGGATTAAAGGAAAATGTGATAATAGGAAGACGCATCCCCGCAGGAACAGGATTTAAGGGAGGAAAAGATGAATCTAAAGATGGTGAAGATGAGGAAAAAACAGAAGAGTAATCTTTTGTGCATGTAATATGCGATGCTTGTTCAAAGAGTATATATAAGACATGCCGAGTAAACCACAAAAAGGAGGTTTACTCGGATAATAGATTAAATATCATTGTTATATGTCATCTACTGTCGAACAAATCAAAGAGAGACTTGATATCACGGAGGTGATTGGAACATATCTGAAGCTTGGTAACGCTGGCAGCAATCTTAAAGCTTGCTGCCCTTTCCATAATGAAAAAACACCCTCATTTTTCGTGTCACCATCTCGTCAAACATATCATTGTTTTGGGTGCAGTAAGGGTGGCGATATCTTTAGTTTTATCCAGGAGATAGAAGGTCTTGATTTTTCAGGATCACTCAAGGTCCTTGCTGATAAGGCTGGGGTTGAAATAAAGAGAACAGATCGCGCGCAGACGTCAGAGAAAGAAAAATTGTTCGCCGTACTCGAAGAGGCAACACGTTTTTTTGAACAAAATTTAAAAGTCCAAAAAGATGTAGCCTTATATTTGAAAGACAGAGGGTTGACTGGTATAACCGCGAAGAAATTTAGACTCGGATATGCGTTAGATCAATGGAACGCATTGTATGATTCTTTGAAAACAAAAGGGTACAGTGAGGCTGTCATTGAAAAAGCAGGTCTTACAATAAAAGGAGATAAGGGGTATTATGATAGATTTCGCTCTCGGATAATGTTTCCAATATTTGATAGCTCAGGGAGAGTCGTAGGTTTTTCGGGTAGGATATTTGATTCAAGTGGCGAAAAGTCTGACTCTATACAGCAAGCAAAATATGTAAATAGTCCAGAGACAAGTCTGTATAATAAATCAAAAATATTATATGGATTTGATAAAGCAAAGGTGGCCATTAGAAGATCTGGATCTTGCGTGTTAGTAGAAGGGCAAATGGACATATTGATGTCTCATCAAGCAGGGTTTGAAAATACTGTTGCCGTATCGGGTACTGCTATTACGAGCGAGCATCTGAATTTAATAAAGCGACTTTCTGATAATTTGATTATTGCGTTTGATCCTGACGATGCCGGCATGTCTGCTTCAAAAAGAGGAGTAGACATCGCATTGTCTCTAGGGTTTGATGTAAGAGTTGCTCTTTTGCCATCAGGGCTTGATCCTGCGGATCTTATTCTAAAAGATAAGGACAAGTGGGGAAACATTCTAGAAGACGCGCAGCATATAATTGATTTTTATTTGGATGTTCTTTCAAGAAAAGATATGGACCAAAGAGCTTTTCGTGTTAAGGTTGGCGAGATGGTCTTGCCTTATATTGCCAGGTTGAAGAACAAAATAAATCAGGCACATTTTGTATCGGAGGTTGCACGGAAGCTTGGAATATCTGATGAACCTATATGGGAGGAGTTGCGTAGCATTTCAAAAAATATCGAAAGTGATACTGTCTCGAATCCGCCGGTGACGCAGAGCAATAGCGCAAAAGGCACAAGGAAAGAAATGGTGGAAAGAAAAATACTTGGATTAATTTTTTTACAAGAAGAGGTCAAAGAGCCTATTTTAAATATTAAAGAATGTAAAGAAAAATACAAAAATATTGTTGGCGAAGATGCTTTTAAAACAATGCAGGATTTGAACGAAGATGATAAGAAAGAATTTATTTTTGAAGTAGAAGTTTATTACGGCGACATGAAAAATATTGACGAAGAGTTCAATGAGCTTATGAAATACATGGAAGAGGAGACACTGAAAGAAGAACTTGCCGAAGCAATGGAAAAACTTCGCATATCTGAGAATAAAGGCGAGACTGAATTGATAAATGATACGTTGAAAAAATGTCAGGAAATTTCAAAAAAAATAAATGAATTGAAATAACCATTAAATTTTTTATAAGAATAAATAAAATTAATACTATGCCCAAAAGTACAAAAAAAACAACAAAAAAGAAAGTTGTTAAAACAAAAAAAGTTGTTAAAAAGGTGGCTAAAAAAACACCTGTGAAAAAGACAAAAAAGACAGTAAAGAAAGTTGTTAAGAAAGCCGTCAAGAAGGTTGCTAAATCTAAAAAAACTGTAAAATCTCGTAAAAAAGGAAAATCTTTTGAGGAAAAAGCGAATATTCTTGTAAAAAAAGGGCGAGATCGAGGCTTTATAACATATGATGAGCTTTTAAAAGAATTTCCAAATATAGAAGATGATATTGTCTCTTTAGATGTGTTGTATACGAAATTTGGTGATCATAAAATAGACGTACTTGATAGTGGGGGGCTTTTGGATGCTGGAGAGGAAGAAGTGTTAACTAAAAAATATTCATATTCAAGGGGGTCTACTCGGCATGATTCAATCCAGATGTATCTTAAAGAAATAGGTCAGTATCCACTGCTGGTAGCACAAGAAGAGAAAGAATTAGCTCAGAGAATTGAAAGAGGGGAAGAAGAGGCAAGGAATCTACTTGCAAGAGCCAACCTGAGGCTTGTGGTTTCAATTGCAAAAAAATACGCAGGCAGAAGTCCTGACCTAACACTTCTTGACCTTATACAGGAAGGGAATTTAGGATTGTTTAAAGCGGTAGATAAGTTTGAATGGGAAAGAGGGTATAAGTTCTCAACTTATGCTACATGGTGGATAAGACAAGCGATAACAAGAGCTCTTGCTGATCAATCACGCACAATACGTATTCCTGTTCACATGGTTGAGACTATTTCAAAATACAAACAAGTAACGAGGCGATTGGCGCAAGATCTTGGTAGAGAGCCATTGCCCGAGGAGACAGCTACTGAGATGGGTCTTGATGTAAGTAAAATCCATATAATTAAAAAGATCGATCAAGATACCATATCACTTGAAAAACCTATCGGTGATGACGATGACAAATCAACTCTTGGAGAGTTCATCGCCGACGATAAAATACTTTCTCCTGATCAGGATTCTTCAAGAAGGATTCTTTCAGACCAGATAAAAGAAATACTGGATGATCTTTCGTTAAAAGAGCGAAAGATATTAGAGATGCGACATGGACTTGTTGACGGTATAATGCATACACTTGAGGAGGTAGGTAGTGAGTTTGGTGTTACAAGGGAGAGGATTAGACAGATAGAAGCGAAAGCACTTGAAAAGATACGCGTACATGATAAGGCTGATAGGTTGAGGAATTACTAGGTAAAATAACAACCGAAGGTAGAATGTTTTACTGGGGCAGTAGTTAAACTTAAACAAAACAAGAGCCGGCGTAGCCGGCTCTTGTTTTGTTTGCTTCGGAGTAAACTCCGAATTTAATATGGAGCAAGAAAAAAGCGGTGATGGATAAGAAATTAGTCAATAATGCCATATCCACTTCTTTTTTAAGGTGTAGTCATACATTACCAATTTAGGTTGTTTTTTTGCTATGTTTTATGTAATAGTGTTATTAGGAGTGATTGTTCATTCTCAATTGACAAATTTGTTCAACTTTACCTTTTAAGCAAAGGAGAAATATTATGGGTGGTCAAAATCATCAACCTTGTCGGAAATATCTGGCAATCTCGACGCTTATGTCTCGTGCAGCAAGTCTTGCGTTTATAGAATTCCAACTTGCAAATGTTGCACTTGAAGATTTGCTTCTCATTGAACTCAATGATGAAATTGGCAATATTGATGATATACTTAAACATCTCAATCTGTCATCAGAGCACTTGCAAACACTGCAAGCAACCATGCAAGACCTTCGTGCAGAAATGGATATTCAAAAATACCAAGATTTGCCAACGCTTAATCGTATCAACCTGCCTGCAATAGGTGCTTCTCTTGCCGAAAAAGGTGCGCTAAGCGAAGATACTTGGAACAAGATTTTACAAAAAATGAAATCTTGTACTTTTTATGGAGTGCTGAGTGATTTTCAGGATGACGTGCACGAACTTAGTAATTTAACCGCGATGTTGAAGCAAAAAATTACTGATCTTCAAAAAGCGGCGCAAGCAGGTGTCGTACTGGAAGTTGTAGAAATGAATCAAGTTAACAACTTCAAGGTTGAGTTTGCAAAGCTCTACACTGCATGGAATAACTTTCAGATGAAGTTCCTTGCTTCTGCATTAATATCAACTGAAGTTTATTATGCCTTTAATGGGTATGGAACTTTGGCTTCCGATGTGCAGAAAAGTGCAGTGGGCTAAGCATCAACCCACAAAACCCTCTTACTATTTTGTAAGAGGGTTTTTTATTTACAAATATTAATGTATTATTAAAACATGCAAAAAAAATACAGTAAACAAGTCCAAATGGTGCTAAAAATTCTTAAGGATGAGATTGCCGGTGATATCACAAGCGCTCTTAAGAAAGTCACGAAAGACTATACGATGACATGGGTGCACCAAACACCAAAAAGGAAAGAACTTTTTCCTACCGACACAATGCACAATGAACAAAGTACAGAAGAGATATATGAAATTAAAGGACGCCAATATGATATTAAGAATATTGCCGAAGGTAAAAATGTTGTGATGATTGAAATGGTAGAAAGTTATCCTGACCCAGATACAAAAGAAATATACAGAACTCCTCTTGTTATTGTTCTTGAGATGCATCGTGGAAAAATACGAACAGGGCGACATTATTGCGATCCAAATTTATCATACTTATATCTAAATAAACGCCAAATAGAAAAAGCATACAAGAAAAGCAAAGGAAGTCAGATAATTCTTAAATAAAATAATTCTACATAGTTCCGTTAATACATTCCTCAATGCCCGTAATTTCTTCAAAAGCCCCTTTGTTTGACAAAATGTATATTTTTGTAAAGTCTATTTTTTTGATAAGTCTTCGGTCGTGCGATACAAGAATAATAGTGCCCGTATATTGCATTAGTGCGTTTTCAAGTTTTTCAAGAACCTCAAGATCTAGATGATTTGAAGGTTCGTCTAGAATAAGACAGTTAGGTTCGCTTACTATCATCGTTGCCAGAACAAGACGTGACCTCAATCCGGGGCTTAATTCTCTTAATGTTTTCTTTACATCTTCGTCAGTAATATTAAATCGATTTAATATTTTACGGGCATCACTCTGCTCTTTATTCGGTGCGTGTTTTACAAAAAATGACAACGCTGTATTATCTTGATCATTCCCCGTCATTTGCGGTAAATATCCTATCCTCAACTTTGTGCCCCTTTCTATTTTTCCACTGTCAGGTGTTATCTCCTCGAGTAGTATCTTAAGAAATGTAGTTTTCCCCACTCCATTATCTCCGAGTATAAGTACTCTATTTCCATATTGAATATTTAGGTCAATTGGACCCAAATGTTTATCGCCAGTAATTTTCTCTATACCTGCAACAGAAAATACTTTTATCCCACTTGGTTCTATGTTTTTAAAGTGTAGTTTAAGTGGCAATCTGCTTTTGGGTTTTTCAATTTCATCAAGGTTGTACGACTCCAATCTATTTTTTATTACCTTACCTTGTCTTGCAATCTTACCGGCACGATCCAAGATAGCAGCTCTACTTTTTTTGTCTGTAATACTTGGTGCGAGTTTTCTCCTATTCCGTACTTCTTTGTTAATCTTTCGGATATCTTCCACTTTTTTATCAGTAGCTTTTTTCATCTTTTTACTTTTCTTTCGGGTGTCTTCATATTCAGACCACTCTCTTACTATTCGCGCTTCATGTTGTTTCAAGTACTCACTGTATCCTCCATTGTATATTCGAAGAGAATGATCAAATTCATCAATTTCAAATGTTTTTTTAACTGTTCTGTCTAAAAACTCCCTGTCGTGGGAAATTATTATAAATGCACTACCACTTGATACGACAAAATCCTCCATTAACCTCAGGGTTGTAAAATCAAGATTATTTGTAGGTTCATCAAGTAAATAAATATCTGCCTTTGTTAGACATATTTTCACAAGAGAAACTTTTGACCTTTGACCACCAGATAGCTTACTCATGGCGGTATTAAATGGGACATCCTCAAGTCTAACCTTTTTAAACAATTTTGCGATATTGTCATTTTTTTCTTCTGTATTTTCAAGATATTGTAAAACTGAAATATCAGTACACATTTCTTGCGGGAAGTATACAGTTTTAATTCCTTTTTGAAAAATAATTGAACCACTGTCTGATTTATCTTCTCCGGCAATAAGCTTAAGTAAAGTTGATTTACCTGTGCCGTTTGGCGCAACCAGACCAACCTTCTCGCCCTTTAAAAGTGAGAAGGTTATATTATTCAAAATCATTCCGTGGTCATATTTTTTTGTAATTTTCTGTACTGATAGCATAGACATATACTATACTATTATTTTGATTATTGTCATCTCGTAAAAGTGGTGGGTAAAATAGGCAACAACAACATCACTTGTGAATGATTCACTCATTCTCTTAAAGAGCGAAAAATATTAGAGATGCGACACGGGCTTGTTGATGGCGTGATGCATACACTGGAAGAGGTGGGCAGTGAGTTTGGTGTTACAAGAGAGCGTATCAGGCAGATAGAAGCTAAAGCGCTTGAGAAGATACGCGTACACGATAAGGCCGATAGGTTAAAAAATTACTAGGTGGATGAACAACTACAAACAAAACAAGAGCCGGCTACGCCGGCTCTTGTTTTTAACTCCATATTTAACTCCGGAGTTAAATCCGGAGTAAGAAAAAAAGCGGTGATGGATAAATCCATCACCGCTTGTGCTTGACTGTAAATTAGTCAA